>NZ_LSJO01000174.1:0-6394 GCF_001556735.1 Sphingomonas sp. CCH9-F2
GGCGGGTATCGATCGTCACCGCCGCGCCCAGCCGGGCCGACAACCGCGCCGCGGTCAGCCGCCGCGCGATCACCACCTGCCCGCGCGCCGCGCCGCTGCCGCCGGCGCGCCGCACCGGGGCGATGCCCACCGCCACCACCGCGTCACCCATCCGCAGGTAGAAGCCGCGCGCCCGGCCGCGCGGAGCGACCGTCGCCAGCATCCGCGCCCAATCAGGCCGCCCCTGCGTGCGCAGCAGCCGGACGCCCCCGTCCGCGGCGATCACCGCCACGGCATCCGCATCCGTCCCGGCCGGCATAGCGGCGGGAAGCACGCCGTGTGCGGCCCCCGGCGCCAGCGCGCGGTACAGGGTGTCGGAACGGCCGCGATCCTGCGCGCCATGCTCCATCTGCTCCGCCAGATCGTCCAGCGCGGCGCGGACATGCGCGGCCTGCGTCTGCGTCGCCTGCCGCTCCAGCGTGCCGAAGCTGGGCACCAGCACGCTCGCCAGCAGCAGCGCGGCGCCCAGCGCGCCCGCGACGCCGACCGCGGTCAGCATCAGCACCAGCTTGGCGCCCAGCGACGCGGGCGCACGCCACGCGCGCACCGCCGCGCCCGCCATCAGCCGTGCGTCCCCGTCGCCACCGGGCGCACCGGCGACAGCCAGCGGCGATGCGCCAGGTCGAGCGCCGCCTCCGGCGTGACGGGGCGCGAGAAATGATAGCCCTGCAGATGGCTGGCGCCTGCGACGCGCAGCAGGTCGACCTGCGCGCGCGTCTCGACGCCCTCGGCGATCACCCCCAGACCCAGCGACTGCGCCAGATGGATGATCGAGCGCACGATCGCCATCGATTCGCGCTCGCGCGGCATCCCGTCGATGAAGCTGCGGTCGATCTTCAGCACATCCAGCGCGAAGGTGCGGATGTTGTAGAGCGACGAATAGCCGGTGCCGAAATCGTCCAGCGCGATGCGGAACCCCAGCGCGCGCAGCCGGTCTAGCGTCTCGGCCGCGCGATCGGCATCGTCGAAGATCGCGGTTTCGGTGATCTCGATCTGCACCCGTTCGGGCGCGATGCCGGCGGCCGCCACCTTCTGCGCGATATCGTCGACGAAATGCGGCCGGCGGAACTGCCGAGGGCTGAAATTGACCGACACATATTGCCCCGGCCATGTCGCCAGCGCCGCCAGGCTGCGCTCCAGCACCCAGTCGCCCAACTCGTGGATCAGGTTGGTCTCCTCGGCGATCGGGACGAACACCGCCGGGCTGATCGGGCCGTGGTCCTCGGTCTGCCAGCGCAGCAGCGCCTCGAATCCGACGATCTCGTGCCGCGCACCGGTGACGATCGGCTGGTAGACCATCGACAGTTCGTCGCGCGCGATCGCCTGCGACAGCCCGGTCTCGATCCGGCGGCGCAGGCGGACGTCCTCGTCCAGCCGCGCGTCGAACGCGCAGGCACGGCCGCGCCCCTGCCGCTTGGCCTCGTACAGCGCCAGGTCGGCACGGCGCAGCAGGTCGCCCGGATCGCCGCGCCCCTCGGCCACCACCAGCCCGATCGACGCGGCCCCCTCGACGCAATGGCCGTAGATGGTCAGCGGGGTCGCGCAGGCCGCCACCAGCCGTTCCGCGACGGCCAGCGCCGCGCCCTGGTCGTCGGCCTCGAACAGCAGCCCGAATTCGTCGCCGCCCAGCCGCGCGACCATCCCGCCCGCCGGAATCCGCTCGTTCAGGATCGCGCAGATTTCGCGCAGCAATGCGTCGCCCGCCATATGGCCCAGCGTGTCGTTGACCGCCTTGAACCGGTCGAGGTCCATCATCGCCACCGCGAACCCGGCCCCGCCCGCGCGCACCCGGTCGGCCAGCGCGCGCTGGAACGCGAATCGGTTGGGCGCGCCGGTCAGCGTGTCGTGGCTGGCGATGTGCAGCGCGCGGCTTTCCTTGGCGGCCAGTTCGATCGCCTGCTGTTCCAGCAGCAGTACGTGATGCGCCAGCGATGCGCGCGCCGCCGCCAGCGCGCGGTCGGTTTCCCACCGCTTGCCCAGCGCGGTCGCGGTCTGCACCACCTCGGCCACCTCGAACGGCTTGGCGATGTAGAAGATCTTGTCCGCCGGCCCCGCCACGCGGCTGATCTCCACCGGAGAGAAATCGGAATAGCCGGTAACGATCACCAGGTTGATGTCGGGGTCCAGCGCGCGGATGCGCCGCGCGGTCTCGCGCCCGTCGATGCCCGGCGGCATCCGGATGTCGATGAAGGCGACCTGGAACGGCGCGCCCGCCGCCACCGCCTGCTCGACCGACGCCACCGCGTCCAGCCCCTGGACGTGATAGCTGACGTCGAACGCCGGCGGCGCGTCCTGCGCATCGCGCGCGGCGCGGTCCGCGAACAGGTCCGCGGCCATCGCCGACAACGCCCCTTGCGCCCCGGGCGGCGGCGCGAAGCTCAGCCGGTAGCTTTCATGGACCAGCGGCTCGTCGTCCACGATCAAGATGCGCATGTGTCCGCCGGCCCTCGCTACCACGGCCATGCGCCCCCCGCGCGGCCGGATGAACAGGGGGTAAGCGAGGAGGGTTAAGCGGACGTTAGCGAAGGAACTTGGCTCCAAAATGGAGCCGATCGATGCGTATCACCCTGAAAAATGGTGACAATAGACCAAAGTCTAAAGCGAATGGTAACGGGTGTTGACCCATTGTCGCGGTGAGAGGTGATCATGCCGCAACCCGACGAAGACAGCCGCATCGCGACGCTGAAGAATTATGCCGTGCTCGACACGCCGGCCGATCCCGTCATGGACCAGCTGGTACGGGACATCGCCGCCACGTTCCGCGTGCGCAAGGCAGTCATCTCGTTCATCGACGAACACCGCCAGTGGTACAAGGCGCGAGTCGGCGTCGCGGTCGATCACGTGCCGCGCGCCATGTCCTTCTGCACGCACAGCATCGCCACCGATGCGGTGACGGTAGTGCCCGATGCGCGGCTCGACCCGCGGTTCTGCGACAATCCCTTCGTCACCGATGGCGACGGCGTGCGCTTCTACGCCGCCGCGCCGATCAAGACGCTCAACCGCGCGCGGATCGGCACCGTCTGCGTGTTCGACAGCATGCCGCGCGACGGCCTCACCTCGCTGGAGGCGCTGCGCCTGTCGGGCTATGCCGCGCGCGTCGCCGAGATGCTGGAACAAGACCGCGCCCGCGCGCGGGCGTCGGCGCCTCCCGCCCGCTGACCGGCCCGCCGATCGGTCTTGCGTCAGCCCGCGGCGATCGCCGCGGCGGAGCGCCGGTCCGCCAGCGCCATCTGTCCCAGCACCACCGCGCCCAGCGGCCCGGCATTGCCGCCCAGCGCGGCGGGCACGATGAACGTGTCCATGTCGGCGACCGCAGGCAGCGCGACATAGCCGTTGAGCGACGCCGCCGTCGCCGCGCGCAGCCGCGGCAGCAGATGCGGATTGCCCACCATCACCCCGCCGCCCAGCACGATCCGCCGCGGCACGCCGGTCAGCGTCAGCGTCGCGAACAGCGTCGCCAGCGCGTGGACCACCGTGTCCCAGGCGGGATGGTCATGGGGCAGGTCCTCGCCCTTGATCCCGGTACGCGCCGCGATCGCGGGGCCGGACGCCAGCCCCTCCACGCACGCGCCGTGGAACGGGCACGCCCCCGGCCAGTCGTCGCCGGGCAGCCGCGGCGGGCGGATGTGCCCGAATTCGGAATGGGTCAGCCCGTCGACCGGGCGCCCATGCGCAATCATCCCCGCGCCCACGCCGGTGCCGACCGTGACATAGGCCAGCTCGCCCAGCCCGCGCCCCGCGCCCCAGCGCGCCTCCGCCATCGCCGCGCCGACGACATCGCTGTGGAACCCCACCGGCACCCCGTACCGCGCGCCCAGGCGGCGGGCGACGTCGGTATGCGCCCAGCCCGGCTTCGGCGTGGAGGTGATCTTGCCGTAATCGGCCGATTCGGGATCGATCGACACCGGGCCGAAACTGGCGATGCCGATGGCGGCGACCCCGCGCCAGGCGTCCAGCGCCGCTTCCAGCGCGGGCAGCGTCTCGTCAGGGTGGGTGGTCGGAACGCGGACCTCCTCCAGGATGCGATCCGGCCCGCTGGACAGGATCGCGATACACTTGGTCCCGCCCAGTTCCACCCCGGCGATCAGCGGCGCCTCTCCCGTCGTCGTCGTGGACACTCAGTCTTCCTCCTGCGCGGCGGCGTCGATCCGCCGCAGCATCTGCGTGAACTGTTCCAGCTCGGCGGCATCGAACCGGCCGAAGATGCGGCGCTCCAGCTCGATCGCCTTTGGCGCGATCTGCGCATACAGCGCCTGCCCCGCCTCGCTCAGCATCAGGTGGTGCGATCGCCGGTCGGCATGGTTGGGGCTGCGTTCCAGCAGCCCGCGCGCGGTCAGCGCGATCGCGGCGCGGCTGACCGTCACCTTGTCCATCCGGCTGCGCTCGCCCAGCTGCGCCTGGGTGATCGGCGCATGTTCGGCGATCAGCGCGATCAGCCGCCACTCCGGGATCGTCAGCCCGAACAGCGCGTCATAGGCGCGCGCGATCCGGTCGCTGACGCGGTTCGACGTGACCGACAACAGGTACGGCACGAAACGGTCGAGATGCAGGCGATCGGCCATGGGGGACGAACCGCTATCACGAGTGGACGCGCAGCGGAACCGCCTCCGCAATGTTGCATTAAGATGACATCGGGCAGATAGGTTCCTGCTGACCAGACGGAGGAGGCGATGGCGCGGGTTCACGCGAACGGGATCGAGATCGAGTATGAGGAGACCGGGCCGAAGGACGGGCCGGCGATGCTGCTCGTCATGGGTCTGGGCGCGCAGCTCGTGCGGTGGCCGCTGTCGATGGTGGAGGCGCTGGCCGAGCGCGGCTATCGCGTCATCCGCTTCGACAACCGCGACGTCGGCCTGTCGACGAAGCTGGACGATGCCGGCGTCCCCAACATCATGTGGACCGCGATGCAGCGCCAGTTCGGTCGCGCGCCGGCGGTCCCCTACACGCTGACCGACATGGCCGCCGACACCGTCGGGCTGATGGATGCGCTGTCGATTCCGCGCGCGCATGTCGTCGGGGCGTCGATGGGCGGCATGATCGCGCAGCTGATCGCTGCCGGCTGGCGCGACCGCGTCGACACGCTCACCTCGATCATGTCGACCACGGGCCACCCGACCTGCTCGCGCCCGACGATGCGCACCACCGCGCTGTTGCTGCGCCATCCGCGTGGCGACGATCTGGAGGCGATCGTCGCGCACGGGACGCTGGCGGGCCGCGCGGTCGGCGGACGCTTCCCGATCGAGGATCGGCTGATGGCCGATCGCATCCGCAGCGAAACGCTGCGCAATCGCTGCCCCGGCGGCTTCGTTCGCCAGATGGCGGCGATCATCGCCGATGGCGATCGCACCGCGCGGCTGCGCACGATCACCACGCCGACGCTGGTGATCCATGGCACGGACGATCCCCTGGTGCCGTGCACCGGCGGGCGCCAGACCGCGCAGGCGATCCCCGGCGCGCGACTGATGGAGATCGACGGCATGGGCCACACCCTGCCGCCGCCGCTGATCGCGCCGATCGTCGATGCGATCGACACCCACGCCCGCTGCGCGCACGCTGCGCCGGTGGCACGCGCGGCGTGAGCGCGTCGGCGATCCGTCTCGATATCGTCTCCGACATCGTCTGCCCGTGGTGCGCGATCGGGCTGGCCGCGGTGGAACAGGCGATCGAGCGGCTGGACGGCGCGGCGGACGTGACGCTCGCCTTCCACCCGCTCGAGCTCAACCCCGGCCTGCCGCCGGAGGGGGAGAAGATCGCCGACAATCTCGCGCGCAAATATGGCGCCGGCCCCGATCAGGCGCGCGCCGCCGGCGACCGGATCCGGACCGCCGCCGGCGAACTGGGCGTCGACATGCGCGGTCGGTCGGATCGGCTCTACGATACGTTCGATGCGCACCGCCTGCTCCATTGGGCGGGGACGATCGGCGACCAGCTGCCGCTCAAGAAGGCGCTGCTCGCGCGTTATTTCGCGGAAGGACAGAATGTGTCCGATCCCGACGTGCTGGCCGGTGCCGCCGCCGATGCCGGCCTGGATGCCGATGAAGCGCGCGCGGTACTGGCCGACGGGCGCTTCGCCGGGGACGTGCGCGCCGCCGAACGCTACTGGCGCGACGAAGGCGTGCTGTCGGTGCCGACGCTGATCCTCGACGGCCGTTATGCCATCCCCGGCGCGCAGAGCGTCGAGCGGCTGGAACGCGCGTTGCGACGCCGCCTGACCGACGCCTGATCCCCCTTGCGGCATCGCCACGCGGCACGCCATGATCGGCCCGCCGCGCCGATCCGACCGCGCGTCCTGGGGGACAAGATGACCATCAGCCGCTTTCTGATCGCCGCGCTGTGCGCGACCTGCCTCGTTCCC
>NZ_LSJO01000175.1:0-19980 GCF_001556735.1 Sphingomonas sp. CCH9-F2
GCCCAGCCCTGCCGACGACAGCGCATATTCGTGGCGCAGCGCGTCGGTCACACCGGAGATCACCGCGGTGTCGAACCCGAACAGCAATCCGCCGAGGCTCATCGCCACGACGGCGCGCGTGTGCGTCGCGCGGCTCATGCGCCGACCGTCCGCGCCAGGAACGCATCATGCGGCTCGGCATGCGCAAGCGTGCCGGCGATCGCCGCGCGCATCCGCGACAGGCTGTCGGCCAGATCGCGCTCGCTCACCTGATCGGCCAGCGGCGAATGCCGCGCGGGCAGATCGTCGAACCCGGCGTACATGCTCAGCCAGCTCGGGTCCTGGAACGTATCCCATTCGTTGCGCACAAACTCTCCCCCTGCCCGCCATGCGTCGAGCTTGATCTGCAATCCCTCGGTTGGCGCCAGCGCGCGCATCCGGTCCCAGAACGGCTCGCCGACGCGGCGGTTGGACCAGTAATGCAGCAGCAGGAAATCGCGCAGCCGCTCGAACTCCAGCACCGATTGCCGATTGTACGTTGCCGCCAGCCGCGGATCGACATCCTTGTCGGGGAACAGCGCGACGAACCGCTCCAGCCCCGACTGGATCAGCGAGATGCTGGTCGATTCCAACGGTTCGAGGAAACCCGACGCCAGCCCCAGCGCAACGACATTCTTCTCCCAGAAACGCGCGCGATGCCCGGTGGTGAAGCGCAACCGGTTGGGCGCCGCCAGCGGCTCGCCCTCCAGCGAGGCAAGCAATGCGCGCTCGGCCGCGTCGTCGTCGACATGATCGGAGCAATAGACATAGCCGTTGCCGACGCGGTGGCGCAGCGGGATGCGCCATTGCCACCCGGCCGCTCGCGCGGTCGCGACCGTGAACGGCGTCGTCGGCCCGTCCGCCGCGGCGCACGGAATCGCGATCGCGCGGTCGCACGGCAGCCAGTGTCGCCAGTCGACATAGGGAACGCCCAGCGCCTCGCCCAGCAACAGGCTGCGGAACCCCGAACAGTCGATCCACAGGTCGCCCGCCACACGCCGCCCATCGTCCAGCGTCACCGCCGCGACGCGCCCGTCGTCGCCGTCGCGCTCGACCGCGTCGATCCGCGCGTCGATGTGGCGCACGTTGTTGGCCACCGCCAGCCGCCGCAGCAGCGCAGCGAACTTCGACGCATCGAAATGCACCGCAAAGTTGAACACGCCCAAATCGTTTGCCGGGCGGTCGGACGGCGGCAGGAACAGCCCCCGCTCCGCCAGTTGCGTCGCCAGGCAATAATCGGACAGCGGCGTCGCATCCCCCGCCGCGCGCATCTTCAGCCAGTAATGGTGGAACGCGACCCCGCGCGCGGCGACGCCGTACAGGCCGAACGGGTGGAAGAAGCGATGCCCTTCCCGCTTCCATCCGTCGAAGCGGATGCCGTATTTGATCGTGCCGCCGGTCTCGCGCAGCACCTCCGGCTCGCCCAGTTCGATCGCCGCCAGGAAGTCGCGGATCGCGGGCACGGTCGCCTCGCCCACGCCGACCGTCCCGATTGCGGCGCTTTCGATGACGGTGATGTCCGGGCGCAGATGCCCCAGCCGCCGCGCCAGATAGGTCGCCGCCATCCACCCCGCGGTGCCCCCGCCCACGATCACGATCGACCGCACCGGCCCGTCCATCGCCGCCTCCCCCGTCATGTCCCGCCTATCCGTTGCGCCTGTCTACGCCGATCCGCCTGCCCGCCACACGAAAAAGCCGCCGCACATGCACGTGGCATATGCGGCGGCCAGTCGGGGTCGGGGGACCGACTCGATCAGAACTTGGCGCGCACGCCCGCGATGAAGCGGCGCTCGTAGATGTTCTCGTTGAACACCTGGTCCGGCCACGTCAGATAGTAACGCTCCGTCTCCGCGGTCAGGTTGGACGCCTGGCCGTAGATCGTGAAGTTGGGCGTCACGTCATAGGAAAGCGACGCATCCAGATAGTTGGTCGGCTGCTGATACTGCGCCAGCCCGGAAATGCCGCCATAGTTGGACGACACCAGCCGCTTCGAACGATAGTTGTACGCGACGCGCGCCTGGAACCCATATTGTTCGTACCACAGCGCGGCGTTCACCTGGTGCTTCGAATTGTCCTGGAACGGCATCTTGTTGCCGGCCAGATCGACGCCGCCGGCATCGCCCAGCGACAGCGTGTAGTTGGCGTCGACACCGAACCCGCCGAGGAAGCCGTTGACGCCATAGTCGCGCAGCGACTGGCGCGCCGACGCCTCGATTCCCTTCAGCGTGCCGCCTTCGCCCTGCGCCAGCGTGTTGGTCACCACCGGGCGGCGAATCACGCCGTCATTGTCGGGGATGTCGTTGCGCAACTCGGTGCTGTTGGTGATGAAGCTGTCCACCGCCAGATAGAAGGCGCCGATCGCCACCAGGCTCGACCGCCCGGTGTAATATTCCAGGCTGGCTTCCGCGTTGGTCGACCGCCACGGGTTCAGGTTCGGATTGCCGCGCGAATCCGCGGTCCGCGCCTCGAACCGCGCCGGGTTCACCTGCGTGTTGATGGCGTAGTTGACGTTCAGGCCACCGCCCCACTGCAGGAAGTCGAGCACCGTCATCGTCTTCGAGAAGGCGGCGCGGGCGCGCAGCTTGTCGGTGACGTCGAAGGCGATGTTGATCGACGGCAGGAAGTCGGTGAACTGACGCTTGGTCACCACGTCGCCGGCGTCGACACCCGACACGCCGTACGGCTGCGGCGCGCCGACGATGTTCTGGCGCACGTTCAGGCGGGTGTTGACCACCTGCAGGCCGCCGTTGGCGCGGAATGCCATGCCCAGCAGCTCGCCCTCACCCGAAACCTGGCCGTAGCCGGAGATCTGGCGGACGTTGACGGTGAACGAATCGGCCGGGTTCACCAGGTTCTGGCTGCCCGGGTAGAATTTGTTCTGCCACGCCTCGCTGTCGTCCATCGCCTTGGGATCGAGCGCCCACAGCGCCGGCGAGCCGGCGGCCGGCAGGCCGTATTGCTTCATCAGCCCGGCGAAGATCTGGTCGTTGCCCTGCCGCGTCAGGCCGGCGGTATAGGCATTGCCCTGCGCATCCAGCACCGCGCACTTGCCGTCGTTCAGGTTGACGTCGAACGCCTTCCACTTGACCAGGCAGCCCGCCGCCGGGTTGGCGGCATTGTCGCGATTGCCGGCGTAGAAGGGCGAAACGCGGTCGAACGTGAACTGGTCGACGCTACGCTCGCTGTAACGCCCGCCGAAGTTCAGGCGGACCTGATCGTTGGCCTGCCATTCGGCATCGCCGCGCAGCGCCCAGATATCGCCGTTCTGATACTGGTTGCCCTCCGACGAGATCGTCTTCAGGCCATAGCGCGACACGTCGGCCGCCTGCGCCAGGAACGCGGGCGAGAAGCCGAACGCCGGCGCGCCGCTCGAATAGTCGATCGTCGCGGTCTGGCTGTAGATTTGGTAGCCGGTCGGGTTGAACGTGCGGTCGCCGCCGATCGATGCCGGATAATTGCCGACGCCGTTATACGCCCACTGCCGCCCGTTGGTCAGGCTGAACTGGGTATAGGCCTGGTCCCGGTTGCGCTTGGCCTTGCCATAGATGCCGCGAACGGTCGCCTTGAACGTGTCGCTGGGCTTCCAGTCGAGCTGCAGGTTGTAGTTCTGCGACTCGCTCTTGGTGCGGAACGTCTCCGAATAGCTGTCGAAGCTCGGCAGGCTGTAGGTGTACTGCTGGACGGTGTTGATGTGATAGCCGTTGCTGTCGATCGCGCCGGTATCGCGCGACTTGGTCGGCAGGAACGGCGAGGACAGCCAGTCGACGTTCTGGAACTGGAAGCCGGCGGTGCGGTCGTACTGCGTCTGGCGGGTGTAGAAGCCGTCCGCGGTCAGCCGCAGCGCGTCGTTCAGCTCGATCTGCAGCGAGGCGTTGGCGCCGAACCGCTGGCGGCTGGTGATGCGGTTCCAGGCGGTGTGAGACTGCGGGGTGATGAACGAATCGTTCGCATCGCCGTCGCCGTTGACGTCGTAGCCGATGATCGTGCCCGCGCTGTTGCGGACCGGCGCACCGCGGCTGACGCCGTTGTTGCCGACCGCAAACGCACCCGGATTGGTGGCGCTGCCGCCTTCGTTGTTCAGCGCGACGCCATAATCCTGCAGCCCGCGGAAGCTGTTGGCCAGCGTCAGGTCGCTGTACGCGGCCGACGCCAGGAAGCCGATCCGCTCGCCGTGATAGGCGATCAGGCCGTTGGCAGACGGGTTCCAGTCCTTGGTCTTGTCGCCATATTGCCCCTCGACCGCGGCCGACATCGTCAGCCCGCGCTTCAGGTCGAACGGACGGCGCGTCAGCAGGTCGACGGTGCCCGACAGGCCCGCCTGCTGGAGCGAGGCGGTCGGCGACTTGAACACCGTCGCGCCGGAGAACAGCTGCGACGGAATGTCGGTGAAGTTCGGCTGCACCGAGGTGACCGAGTTGGCGCCCAGGAACTGTTCGCCGTTCAGCAGCGTCGTCACCTGCGGCAGGCCGCGGATGTTGACCGCGGCGCCCTCGCCCGCGTCACGGCGGATCTGCACGCCCGGGATACGCTGGAGCGAATCGGAGATGGTGACGTCGGGCAGCTTGCCGATGTCCTGCGCGCTGATCGCCTCGACCACGCTGTCGGCGTTGCGCTTCACCTCGATCGCGCGCGCCTGCGACGCGCGGATGCCGGTGATGACGATTTCGCTTTCCGCATCGGCGGACTGGCTGGGCGCGGCGGTCGCGTCTTGCGGCGTGGCGTTCATGTCGGGCCTGTTGCCGACCGGCGTCTGCGCCATCGCGGCACCCGGCAGCGCGACCAGACCCATCGCCATCGTCGAGGCAGCGCCCATCAGCATCGCGCGAACCAACGGCTTCGAACCGTAACGCATGTCATCCTCCCCTGTTTTCAACCTGCGGGACGCCCTATCGCCCTCGCTGTTCTGCAATCAATTTGATTTAATCATTCGAACGACGGATTCTGTCAAGCGTGACGAATTCGTCACACATTCCGGAGCAGCGCAAGTGGGAACGTTCCCAGGTTCGCTATACAGGACTGATAGGAAACGGAAAGTGGCGAAACACCGCCGCTACAGCGGCAGCGCGGTGGTCGATTTGATCTCCTGCATCGCGAACGAGGAACTGACGTCGTGCAGCGGCGCGACCTTCGTCAGCTTGCGATAAATGCGGTCGTAATCGGCAATGTCGCGCGCGACGATCTTCAGCAGATAGTCGACGTCGCCGCTCATGCGGTAGAATTCGACCACCTCCGGGATGCGCGAGACGCCCTCGGCGAAGCTTTGCAACCACTGGTCGTCATGCTGCGCTGTCCGCACCGCCACCATCACCGTCACGCCCAGCCCCAGCCGGTCGCGATCCAGCAGCGCGACGCGCCGCACGATCAGTCCGTCGCGTTCCAGTCGCTTGATGCGCTTCCAGCACGGCGTCTGCGACAGGCCGACCCGCTCGGCGATCTCGGCGATAGGCACCGTGGCGTCCTCCTGGAGAATGGCCAATATACGCCGATCGGTCGAATCGATGACATCGTTCTCCATTGCCCCACCTTTCAGGAATCATCTCCTCCCTTCATCGCCGGTGGGGGTAAAAATAGGAAGATAGTTCGCGCGCCCCGCCCTTATCATCGCGGCATCGCCACCGACGACCGGAGCCTGCCATGTTCGCCCGCCTGTTCACCGACCATCCGCACAGCGTCGAGGAAAGCTATGGCGAGCATCTGGTGGTCGCGGGCGGATTCGGGGTGACGATGATCCTGGCCGGTCTCGCCTGCCTGGTCCACGCGCTGATCCCCGGCCTGTTCGTGTCCACAGGCAGCCGCGCGATCACCGCGCTTCACGATCGCATGGTCGCGCACCGCCGGAGGAGCCGCTGACACGCAAAAGGCCCGATCGGCAGGACGCCGACCGGACCCCGGAGAAAGCCATCTTTCCGCCTGTTTCCAAGCGTGAAGCGACTGGCCGCGTCCTTAGGCTGATGAACGGCGGCGCGTCAGCCGCCATTCCTTACAACCCGATGACGCGGCGCATATTACCGCTGGCAGAAACGCGGATTGTCCGCCCGTTCCACCGCATTGCCGGCCAGCGCACCCGCGCCCGCGCCCAGCACGGTGCCCAGCGTGCGGTCGCCGCGCGTGTCGATCGCGCGGCCCAGCAGGCCGCCGGCGATCGCGCCGACGATCGTCCCCGTCGTCCCGCTCTGGCAGGCGCGGTTGTAGCGATAGCGGTTCCGATAGTCGCCGCGCGTCTCGTAATAGCGCGGCGCGCGGTTCCAGCCGTCGCGATAGGCGCGGTCATAGGCGCGGTCGTGCTCGCCATAGCCGTCGTCGTAATAATCGCGGCCGTACCCATAGCCGTCGCCGTAACGCTGCGCCTGCGCCGCGGCCGGCACCATCGCCGCCGTGCCCATCGCCAGCGCCGTCATCCCGAGGGTCAGCTTCTTCCACATCACGAACGCTCCCTACTCGATTCGTCCACCGGCACGTCGCCAGTGTGGAGGACGATATGATCGAGTCGCCGTGATCCGATGCTGAATGGCGCGGTTATCCGCCGTTCAGCCGGCCGGCAGCGTGTCCGCCGCCGCGCGGATCGCGGCGTACAGCCGGTCCAGGTCGTCCTCCCCGATGCAATAGGGCGGCATGACATAGACGGTATTGCCCAGCGGGCGCAGCAACAGGTCGCGCTCGCGGAAGAACCGCAGCAACGCCGGCCCCAAGGCCGACAGATATCCCTCGCCCGCGCCGATCTCCACCGCCGCGATCGTCCCGCACTGCCGGGCGCCGGTGATCCGCGGGTGATCGGCCAGCGCCGCGATCCGCGCCGCCTGGCGCGACGCCAGCGTCGCGATCCGCTCGCGCACCGGCTCCTCGCGCCAGATCGCCAGGTTCGCGGCGGCGGCGGCGCAGGCGATCGGGTTGGCGGTATAGCTGCTGGAATGAAAGAACATCCGCGCCCGGTCGGTCGACCAGTGCGCGTCGAAGATCGCCTCGGTCGCCATCGTCACCGCCAGCGGCACCGCGCCCCCGGTCAGCCCCTTCGACAGGCACAGGATATCGGGGACCACCCCGGCCTGCTCGCACGCCAGCAACGTGCCCGTGCGTCCCCATCCGGTCATCACCTCGTCAGCGATGAACAGCACGCCATGCGCGGCGCAGACGTCACGCATCTGCCGCAGCACCGCCGGCGGGTAGAACAGCATTCCCCCCGCCCCCAGCACCAGCGGCTCGACGATGAACGCCGCCGCCCCGGCGCGGCACGCCGCCTCCAGCGCGTCGATCGTCGCCTGCTCGCGCCCCGGATGCGGGAAGGGGATGGTGCCGACATCGAACAGCAACGGGGCATAGGGGCGGTTGAACACGCCCCGCTCCCCCACCGACATCGCGCCGATCGTGTCGCCGTGATAGCTGTGCTCCAGCACCAGGATGCGGTCGCGCGGCGCCTCGCGCGCCGCCCAGAATCCCAGCGCCATCTTCAGCGCGACCTCGACACTGGTCGATCCCGAATCGGAAAAGAATACCCGCGTCAGCGCATCGGGCATGATCGCGCGCAGCCCGCGGGCGACCGTCTCGGCCGGTTCGTGCGTCCACCCGGCGAAGATGATCTGGTCCAGCCGCTCGGCCTGTTCGCGGATCGCCGCGACGATCCGCGGATGGCCATGGCCGTGGGTCGTCACCCACCAGGATGAAATCGCGTCGATCACCCGTCGCCCGTCGGCGGTGAACAGCGCCGCGCCCTCCGCGCGGGTCACGATCGGGATCGGCTCGCGCAGGCCGTGCTGCGTGAACGGGTGCCAGACGGGCGAGGGGCTCACCGGAAATCCGCCACGTCGAAATGCTCCGCGAACGCCGCCGCCAGTGCGTCGGGCGTCAGCGACGCCAGTATCGGCAGCCGTCCCAGCCGCTTCACGCCGCCGATCGCCGCGATCGTCGCCTCGCTGTCCTCCACCGCATTGCCGACGAAGGCGACGCCCAGCAGCGGCACGCCGCGCGCGCGCAGCGCCTCGATCGACAACAGGCTGTGGTTGATCGTGCCCAGCGTGGTGCGCGCCACCAGCACCACCGGCGCGCCCCAGCCCGCGAACACGTCGGCGTACAGCAGCTCGCGCGTCACCGGCACCAGCGCACCGCCCGCCCCCTCCACCACCAGCGGCCCGTCGACCGCGGGCGGTGCCAGCCGGTCGGGGTCGATCGTCACGCCGTCGATCTCCGCCGCGCGATGCGGGGAACAGGGGGTGACCAGCCGATACGCCTCCGGCAGCACCTTCGCCGCCGGCACGCCCAGCGCGGCGACGGTGGCGGCATCGCTGCCGTCCTCCAGCCCGGCCTGCACCGGCTTCCAGTAATGCGCCCCCAGCGCAACGGTCAGCGCGGCGGCGAACACCGTCTTGCCGATCCCCGTGTCGGTGCCCGTCACCACGATCATCGCAACATCCCTTCGAGAACCCGTGCCAGCGCATCGACCGCATCGGCATCGACATGCAGCGTCAGCGCGATGCGCAGCCGGGACGTGCCGCTGGGGACAGTCGGCGGGCGGATGCCGCGCACGTCGAACCCGGCCGCCTGCACCGCGGCGGCGACGCGCATCGTCTCCGCATCGTCGCCGATCACCAGCGGCACGATCTGCGATCCGCTGGCGGTCGCGCCCAGCGTTGCCAGCCGCGCATTGGCATGGTCGATCAGCGCATGAAGCCGCGTGCGCCGCTCCGGCTCGTCGGCGATCGCCGCCAGCGCCTCGCGCGCGGCCACCGCCATCAGCGGCGACGGCGCGGTGGAAAAGATGAACGGCCGCGCGCGTGCCACCAGCATGTCGCGCACCACCGTCGCGCCGCACACCACCGCCCCCTCGCAGCCCAGCGCCTTGCCGAAGGTCTTGAGCGTGACGACATCCTCACGCCCGTCCAGCGCCGCCGCCAGCCCGCGCCCGTCGGCGCCCCACACGCCCGTGGCATGCGCCTCGTCGATCAGCAGCATCGCGTCATGCCGCGCCGCCACCTCGGCCAGCGCGGCCAGCGGCGCGCGGTCGCCGTCCATGCTGTACAGGCTCTCGACCGCGATCCACGCCGTCCCCGCGCCGCCACCGGCGCGCCACGCAGCGATGGCATCGTCGAAGGCGTCCGCATCGTTATGCGCCGCCGCGACCGACGCGGCACGGCTCAGCCGCATCCCGTCATGCGCGCTGGCATGGACCAATGCGTCATGGACGATCAGGTCGCCGCGCTGCGGCAATGTCGCCAGCAGCGCATGGTTGGCGGCATAGCCGCTGGAGAAGAACAGCGCGGCTTCCACCGCGAAGAAGCGCGCCGCCGCTTCCTCCAGCGCCTCATGCTCGGGGTCGTTGCCGCGCAGCAGCCGCGATCCCCCCGAACCGATGCTCGCGCCGCGATCCAGCGCGGCATGCAGCGCCGCGGCGATCCGCGGCGCGCCCGCCAGCGCCAGATAGTCGTTCGACGAAAAGTCGGTGCCCCGCCGCGGTGCCAGCCGCCGCAACCGTCCGCGCGCGGCCAGCTCCGCCAGATCGCGCTGTTGTGCCCCCAGGATCATGGCCCCGCCCATAAGCGCTATTCCGCACGCGGGAAAAGGGCCACCGCACCGCACATTGCGTCCGCGCCGCGCTTCGGTAAGGTCACGATCCCTTACCCTCCGTCGCCGAGAACGATGTGCCGCGCCATCTCCCCGCCCTTCTTGCCGCCCTGCTGCTGACGACCACCCCCGCGCTCGCCGAGGGCGACGCCAAGCCGCCCGCTTCGGCCGAGAAGAAGGGCGACGACGCCACCACCCTGCCCCCGCTGCCGGCCGACCGGTCGGTCGCGCAGAGCCTGCGCATCGGCGGGCGCACGATCGGCTATCGCGCCACCGTCGGCACGCTGGCGGTGCGCGACGACAAGGGGAAGGAGATCGGGCAGGTCGTCTACACCGCTTATGCCGTCCCCGGCGGCGACGTGCGCCGCCCGGTCACCTTCGCGTTCAACGGCGGGCCGGGCGCGGCGTCGGTCTATCTCAACATGGGGGCGGTCGGACCGAAGCGCGTGCAGTTCGGCGCGCAGGGCGATGCCCCGTCCGACGCGCCGGTCGCCACCGACAATCCCAACAGCTGGCTCGACTTCACCGACCTGGTGTTCATCGACCCGATCGGCACCGGGTTCAGCCGCAGCCTGGTCGATGCCGACGCCACGAAGAAGGCGTTCTACGGCAACGACCAGGACGTGAAATACCTGTCCAAGGTCGTCTACGACTGGCTGGTGAAGGAAGGGCGGCTGCGCTCGCCCAAATATCTGATGGGCGAAAGCTATGGCGGCTATCGCGTGCCGCGCATCGCCTATGAACTGCAATCGCAGATCGGCGTCGGGGTGAACGGCATGGTGCTGGTCTCCCCCTATCTCGATCCCGCGTCGGGGGACGATGCGACCGCGCTGTCGCCGCTGCCGTGGATGGTCGCGCTGCCGTCGATGGCGGCCGCCAACCTTGAACGCCACCACGCGCTGACCCCCGAGGCGATGGCGCAGGTGGAGGCCTATACCCGCGGCGATTTCGCGCGCGACCTGCTGCGCGGGCGTTCGGATCCGCAGGCGACCGCCCGGCTGGTGACGCAGGTGACGCAGCTGACCGGGCTCGACCCGGCGCTGGTGCAGCGGATGGGCGGGCGCGTCGACACCGGCACCTTCCTGCGGGAGGTGCATCGCGCCGACGGGACGATCGGCAGCGTCTACGATTCGAACGTCACCGCCTTCGATCCCTTTCCCTGGTCGTCGCAGCAGCGATCGAACGATCCGATCCTCGACGCGCTGATCGCGCCGACCACCAGCGCGATGGTCGATTTCGTCACGCGGGAGGTCGGGTGGAAGACCGACGCACGCTACAATGCGCTGTCCTATGCCGTGAACAGCGCGTGGGACCGCGGGAAGCCCGACGACGCGCCCGTCACCGACCTGCGCAAGGCGATCGCGGTCGATCCGAAGATGCGCGTGATGATCGTCCACGGCTGGGACGATCTGTCCTGCCCCTATTTCGCCTCGCGGCTGATCGTCGATCAGATGCCGGGCTTCGGCGTCGCCGAACGCGTGCAGCTGCGCGTCTATCCGGGCGGGCACATGTTCTACAGCCGCACCGACAGCGGCGCCGCCTTCCGCAACGACGCCCGCGCGATCTACGGGGGCTAGACGGTCCAGGCCGCGACGTCGTCCTCGCGGCCGATCATCGCCAGCCCGTGCGCGATCGACGTCAGCTCTCCGCCAGTCGCGATCCGCTCCGCGCCGAACCGGTCGTCGAACAATCGCCGCACGCGCGGGGTCAGCGAGGTGCCGCCGGTCAGGAACACCCGGTCGATCGCGCCCGCCTCCAGCCCCGCCGCGGCCAGCGCGCGGTCGACCGCGGCGGCGATCTGCACCATGTCGGGGGCGATCCATTCCTCGAACGCCGCGCGCGTCACCGGCGCGGCGATCGACAGGTCGCCGCCCTCGAAGCGGAACACCGCTTCCTCGCCCGCCGACAGCGCGCGCTTCAGCTCGCCGACCGCATGGTACAGGCGATAGCCCATCTCGCCCTCGATCACCGCGATCATCCGCCCGATCGCCTCCGGGTCGATCGCGGCGCGGCGCAGCTTCTCCAGTTCCGCCAGCGTCCGCCGGTTGCGCATCAGCGCCAGCCGCGACCAGTCGGCGAAATCGGCGAACCAGCCGCCGGGAATGTCCAGCACCTTGTCGAACGACCGATATTGCCCGCCCTTGCCCAGCAGCGGCAGCACCAGATGCTCGACGATCCGCTGGTCGAACCGGTCGCCCGCGATTCCCACGCCGGCGTGCGCCAGCGGCGCGCACCGGCGCGCCGCGCCGGGCTCCGCGATCCGCACCACCGAAAAGTCGCTGGTCCCGCCGCCGAAATCGGCGACCAGCACCGTCGCCGGCGCCTCCAGCCGCGCGGCATAGCTGAACGCCGCGCCCATCGGTTCGTAGACATAATGGGTCTCGCGCCCCAGCCCGGCGAACATCGCGTCATAGCGTTGCCGCGCCAGCGCCTCGTCGGGCCGCGCCCCGGCATAGGCGACCGGCCGACCGACGATCACCCGGTCGGCGCCCGCCGCCAGCGCGCCGTTCGCGCGCGCCGCCATTAGCATCAGGAACCGCTGCCCCAGCTCCTCGAACCGCAGCCGTCGCTCGAACACCGTCGCCTGGTCGAAACTGGCGCTGGCGGCGACCGTCTTGAACGACTGGATGAACCTGCACCCCTCGGGATAGTCGAGATATTCGGCGATCGCCCACGGCCCCGCCGCCGCCTCCACCCCGCCGCGCTCGCCTTCCCAGAAACACAGCGCGGACCGGAACACCGCATCCGCCCGCTCCGGCCCGTCGAGCACCAGCAGTTCCGCACCGCCATCGGGCGTGGCGGTCGCGACCACCGAATTGGTGGTGCCGAAATCGAAACCCAGGATGCGGCTCATGCCGGTGCCTTTAGCGTTTCGGCACGGCTTTGACATGCCTCAGCGCGAATATCCGCGCGCCGCCGGGCCTTTACCCGGACTGGCGCGTTGGGCGGACATTCCTTCCCTACCAGAGGCTTCCCGATGACCGACTTCACGACCACGCGCGGCGATGGCGGCGAAACGCATCAGCAGGCGTCGGGCGACGCCGATGTGTTGACCACGAATCACGGCGTCCCCGTCAGCGACAATCAGAACAGCCTGCGCGCCGGCGCGCGCGGCCCGACGCTGCTCGAGGATTTCGTGCTGCGCGAGAAGATCTTCCACTTCGATCACGAGCGGATTCCCGAACGCATCGTCCACGCCCGCGGATCGGGCGCGCATGGCGTGTTCGAGGCGACGGCCGACATCTCCGACCTCACCCGCGCCGCGGTGTTCACGCCGGGCGAGAAGACCGAGGTGTTCGTGCGCTTCTCCACCGTCGCGGGGGGCGCCGGATCGGTCGATACGCCGCGCGACGTGCGCGGCTTCGCGGTCAAATTCTACACGCGCGAGGGCAATTGGGACCTCGTCGGCAACAACATCCCGGTGTTCTTCATCCAGGATGCGATCAAATTCCCCGATCTGGTCCATGCGGTGAAGATGGAGGCGGATCGCGCCTATCCGCAGGCGGGCAGTGCGCACGATACCTTCTGGGACTGGGCCAGCCTGATGCCCGAAAGCACGCACATGCTGATGTGGGCGATGTCCGACCGCACGCTGCCGCGCTCGTTCCGCACGATGGAGGGGTTCGGCGTCCACACCTTCAAGCTGGTGAACGAGGCGGGCGAGGCGCAGTTCGTCAAGTTCCACTGGAAGCCGAAGGCCGGGCTGCAATCGACGATCTGGGACGAGGCGCTGAAGCTCCAGGCCGCCGACAATGACTATCAGCGCCGCGACCTGTGGGAAGCGATCGACACCGGCGCCTTCCCGCAATGGGATCTGGGCATCCAGGTCTTCGACGAGGAGTTCGCCCGCGCCCAGCCCTATGACGTGCAGGATGCGACCAAGCTGATCCCGGAGGACGACGTCCCCGTCCGCATCGTCGGCACGCTGACGCTCAACCGCAATCCCGACAATTTCTTCGCCGAAACCGAACAGGTCGCGTTCCTGCCCACCAATATCGTGCCGGGGATCGACTTCTCGAACGACCCGCTGCTTCAGGGGCGGCTGTTCAGCTATCTCGACACGCAGAAATCGCGGCTGGGGACGACCAACTTCCACCAGATCCCGATCAACGCGCCGCGTTGCCCGTTCGCCAATTTCCAGCGCGACGGGATGATGCAGACGATGGTGCCCAAGGGGCGCGCCAACTACGAACCCAACAGCCTGACCGCGCATGGCGAGGACGGCGGCCCGCGCGAAAGCCCGACGCGCGGCTTCGTCACGGTCAACGCCGCCACCGGCGACGACGAACAGGGCGACAAGCTGCGCGTGCGTGCCGAACTGTTCGCGGATCACTACAGTCAGGCACGGCTGTTCTTCCGTTCGCAGACCGAATCGGAACAGGCGCATATCGCCTCGTCGTTCGTGTTCGAACTGTCGAAGGTCGGGCTGGAACAGGTGCCGGCGCGGATGGTCGCGAATCTGCGCAACGTCGATGAGGATCTGGCCCGCCGCGTCGCTGACGGGCTGAACATCGACCTGCCCGACGCGTCGCCCGCCGCGCGGGCGCCGGTCGACATGGCGCCGTCCGACGCGCTGTCGATCCACAAGAACATGAAGGCCACGCTCGCGGGTCGGTCGGTCGGCATCCTTTACGCCGACGGGTCGGACGCCGCGACGCTCGACCGCGTGATCGCCGACGTCACCGGCGCTGGGGCGAAGGCGGTCTTGGTGGCGCCGAAAATCGGCGGCGCGACCCTGTCGGACGGCAGCAAGCGAAAGGCGGACGGGCAATTGGCGGGCACGCCCAGCCAGATCTTCGACGCGGTCGCGCTGGTCCTGTCCGATGACGGCGCGGCGATGCTGACGAAGGAGGCTGCGGCGGTCCAGTTCGTCATGGACGCCTTCGGCCATCTCAAGGCGATCGGCGCGACCGACGCCGCCGCGCCGCTGCTCGACAAGGCCGGGGTCGAACCCGATGATGGCGTCACCGCGCTCGACGATGCGTTCGTCGATGCTGCCGCGCGCCGCTTCTACGACCGAGAACCCGGTGTGCGGATGCTCGCCTGACGCGCCGCCGCCCGTCGCGCCCCTCGTGACGGGCGGCCCGCCACTAATAGATGTCGCGGCAGTAGCGCCGCTCGCCCAGCATCGCCTCCACCTGCGCATCGCCCAGGATCGCGCGCAGCGCCACATCGACCCCCGGCGCCATCCCCGCCAGGCTGCCGCAGACATAGATCGCCGCGCCCTGATCGGCCCAAGCGCGGATCGCCTCGCCTTCCCGCGTCACCACATCCTGCACGTAACACCCGCCGTCGGGGTCGCGCGAAAAGGCAGGGTCGTGCCGCGCCAGCGTCCCGTGTGCGCGTAGCGCGGCCAGTTCGTCGTCGAACGGCCGGTCGTGCGCCGGGCTGCGCTCGCCATGGATCAGCCACACTGGTCCGCCGCCGCACCGCGCCCGCTCGCGCAGCAACCCCATCAGCCCAGCCAGCCCGGTGCCGTTGCCGATCAGGATCATCGGTGTCGCCGCATCATCGGGCATCGCGAAGCCGGGATTGTCGCGCAGCCGTAGTTCCACCGTTTCGCCGACCGCGGCATGGTGCGTCAGCCAGCCGGATGCGATCCCCGGCCCGCCATCCGCCGCGGTCGCTTCGCGCACCAGCAGCTCGACCGCGCCCGACGGTGCGATCGAGGCGACCGAATAATCGCGATGCGCCAGCGGCCGCAGTGCGTCCGCGTCGGGCAGCGGCGCGTCCGCCGCGGGCAGCACCGCGCCCGCCAGCGCCTGTGCCAGCGCGGCATCCCCGCTGCGGCCATGCCGCGCCAGTACCGCGGCGACGCGCGCGGGGTCGTGGCGCGGCATCACCTCGGCGATCGCGCCGGGCTGCCATGCCGCATCCTGCGCGACCGGCTCCAGCACGATACGGTGCATCGGCGCGCCGGGACTGCCCGGGTTGACATGCGCCCGCGCCGCCAGCCGCCACGGTGCGAAGGGCGCGCGCTGCCAGTCCGACTGCGCCGGCCCTGCCCCGCCCGCCAGCGCGAACACCTGCTGCTGCCAGCGATGCTCGGCATCCACGTCGGCGCCATCGATTTCGATCATGTCGAACAGCCGCCGCGCGCCGCTGTCATGCGCCCAGGCGTCGACGCGGTGCCCGAACGCGCAGAAACCGGCATATTCACGGTCGCCCAGCGCCAGCACCGCATAATCCTTGCCCGCCAGATCGCCGGGCCCCGCCATGGCACGCGCCGCGAAGCCGCGCGCCGCATCGGGCGGCTCGCCCTCGCCATACGTCGCGGCGACGAACAGGATACGCTGGGCCGCGCGCCATTCCTCCGCGCTCGCCCCGCCCAGCGGCCGCAGCGTCGCGCCCAGCGCCCCCGCGGTCAATCGCGCCAGCCGCTCCGCCCCGCCGGTCTGCGAGGCGTACAGGACCAGCGTCTCGCCGCTCGCCTCCGCCGCCGCCACGTCGGGCACCGCCGCCAGCGCGCGCTTGCGCCGCCGCCGCGCCAGGTACAGCAACAGCCCCGTCACCGTGAATAGCGGCATCGTCGCGCTGGTCAGCAGCATCACGATCCGCCCCGGCAGGCCGAAGAACGCGCCGGTATGCAGCGGCAGGACGTTGCCGACGATCGTCTCTCCCCACGGCCGCGCGGCGTAGCGATCCGCCTTCATCAGCCGCCCGTCGCGCGCATCGAAGCGCAAAGTGTCGGTCTGCCGGTCGAACCGCGCATCCGGTGGCAGGACCCGCATCTCCACCGGCTTGCCCCCGCGCGACGGCGTGATCGCGACGCGCGCATAGCCGTCCGCCCCCACCTGTCCGACGAACCCCGCCCAGGCCGGCGCCAGCGGCACGGCATCGCCCTTGGGCGGGCCGTCGCGCCCCTCGCGACGCATCTCCCTCGCCTTGCCGGTCAGGACGTAGCGCACGCCCTGCCGATACCAGTCATACGACCACCACAGCCCGGTCATCCCGCTCAGCAGGTAGGCGGCGAAAATCCACCCGCCGACCACCGCGTGCAGCGCGCGGTACAGGTTGCGCCCCGTCAGCCGCAGGTCCAGCACGAACCACGCCCGCCAGTCGAGCGCGCGCCGCGGCCAGCGCAGGTACAGGCCGGACAGCGCGAAGAACACCAGCGACAGCGCCGCGATGCCGGTGATCGTCCGCCCCCACCCGTTCGCGCCGCCCGGCAACGCCATCCAGCGGTGGACCCGCTCCACCGTCTCGAACAGTTCGGCGCCATGTGGCTTGCCCAGCAGCGCGCCGGTGCGCGGGTCGATCAGGCTGCGCTCGCCGCGCCGCTGGCCCTTGTCGGGGGCGAAGGTGACGCTGGCGGCACGCGCCGGATCGCGCTCGATCACCAATTGCGTCACCGCGCGCCCGCCGTGCTGGCGCGATGCCGCCGCGATCAGCGCATCGGGCGACAGCGCGGGCGCCGGACTTGGGGCCAGCCGCACAATGCCGGGGCTGATCGCGCTCTGGATCTCCTCCTCGAACGCCATCGTCGCGCCGGTGACGCCCATGATCGCCAGCACGAACCCGGCGGTGATCCCCAGGAACCAGTGGATCTGGAACAGGATGCCGCGCAGCGTCATCGCCGGCATCCCCGCAGGCGACCGATCGGCGCGGCGTATACGAACTTTCCCCAACGGCTCATCGCGCCCGGCTAGTGCTAATGACAACTGTTCGCAACGCTTTTCATCGGCCCGCAATTCGTTTCGGGATTGATGCCTATCAACGCGGACGCCCCGGCGCGGCGATAAGGTCAGCGCCCCTCCCCTAGGGAAGCGCGACCTTGCACCAATATCCCCTCGACCGTTTCACCGCGATGGCATCGCTCGGCGCCCGCGATATCGCCACGATCCGCGGGTTGGGCGAAACCGCGGTCGCGGTTCGGCGGCACGAAACGATCCGCCGCGAAGGCCAGCTGGTCGACGGCGTCTGGCTGATGCTGCACGGCTGGGTCGCCTCGTCGATGCTGCTGCCCGCCGGCCAGCGACAGATCGTGAAGGTGCATATCGCCGGGGACATGCTGGGCACGCCCAGCATGGCGCTGGAACGCGCCGCCGATACGCTCACCGCGCTGACCGACGGCTGGATCGCGCGCGTGCCGCTGGCGCGCCTCCGCGCGCTGTTCGACGACGCGCCGCGCGTCGCCGCGCTGCTGCTGATGGCGGTGCAGCTGGAGCGGGTCGCGCTGATGGATGCGGTGGCGGCGATCGGGAAGACCTCGGCACGCGAACGGCTCGCTACCTTCCTGCTCGATCTGCACCAGCGGCTGAGTCAGGTCGGGCTGACGCAGGGCGCCAGTTTCGACATGCCGCTGACGCAGGAACAGATCGGCGATGCGCTGGGGCTGACCGCGGTCCACGTCAACCGCACGATCCGCGCGCTGGAACGCGAGGGGCTGATCGCGCGGCGTGGCCAGACGATCACGCTGGGCGACCTGCCGATGCTCGAGCGACTGTCGCCGCTGCCGCGACGCACGCCGTGGTTCGATCCCGACTGGCTCCCCGCCGGAACCGGCGGACCGGCGAGCGATGACGGTGCGGCGGTCGAACCGGCCCCGACCCGCGCCGCGCGCGCGTAATCAGATCCGCTGCAGGTCGCTCACGAACTCATAGCGGTCGCCGCGATACACCGATCGCGTGAACTCGACGATCCGCCCGTCGGGGATCCACGTCTTGCGTTCGATGCGCAGCACCTCGGAATTCTGCTTCACGCTCAGGATGCCGGCCTCGGTCGGGGTGGCCAGCGACGCGCGCACCCGCTGCGTGCCCGCGACCGGGCGGAAGCCGTGTCGCTCCAGCGCCTGGTACAGCGAATCGCCCAGCGTATCGAGGTCGGGCAGGAACGGCGCCGGGATCACCGCATGTTCGATCGCCAGCGGCTCGCCGCCCGCCAGCCGGACGCGCCCCAGCCGCGCGACGCGCGTGGTGACGGGCACCTGCAAGGCCGTGGCTTCCTCCTCGATCGGCTGGGCATAGGTCTTGTTGATCCACACCACGCCGGGGTCTTCGCCCCGCGCGCGGGTTTCGTCGCTGAAACTGTTCAGCCGCCCGCCGGGGCTGGCGATGCGCCGCGCGACGAACGTGCCCGATCCCTGCTTGCGGACCAGCACGCCTTCCTCGATCAGCTGCTCGATCCCCTTGCGCACCGTGACGCGCGACAGCCCCGCCATCTCGCTCAGGTCGCGTTCGGACGGCAGCGCACCGCCCGGGTCGATCGCGCCGCTGTCGATATGCTCGCGCAGCCGCCGCGCCAGTTGCAGGTACAGCGGCGTGTCGGCATCGCTCAGCGTCAGCGCCATGTCGCGCATCGCGCTCATCCGCGCGCGTCCAGTTCCTGGATGACGTCCAGTTCGTGCATGACCGGGCGCAGGTTGCCGCGATGCGTCGCCAGCAGCGCCCGCGCGGCGTCGCGGGGCAACCCGCGTGCCATCACGATGCCGACGCGGATATCGTTGTCCGCTGCCGCCAGCGCGTCCGCCGCCGTGGCATCGTCCACGCCCGCGATATCGCGCACCATCGCGCGCCCGCGGTGCAGCAGCTTGGCGTTGGAGATGCGCATCGCCACCATCCGTCCGTCATAGACCAGCCCCAGCCGCACCATGATCGCGGTGGACAGCAGGTTCAGCACCGCCTTCTGCGCGGTGCCCGCCTTCATCCGGGTCGATCCGGCGATCACCTCGCTGCCGGTTTCGACGCAGATCGGATGTTCGGCGGCGGTCAGCAGCGGGGTGTCGGCATTGTTGGCGATCCCCACCGTCAGCGCGCCCGCGCCGCGCGCGTGCTCGATCGCCGCCAGCGTATAGGGGGTGCGCCCGCTCGCCGCCACGCCGACCACGACGTCGGCGGCGGTCACCTGCGCCGCGTCGATCGCCACGCGCCCGGCATCGCCTTCGTCTTCCGCGCCTTCCTGCGCCTGGGTCAGCGCGTCCAGCCCGCCCGCCATCAGGAACGCCAGCCGCTCCGGCGGCCACCCGAACGTCGGGGTCAGCTCGGTCCCGTCCTGCACCGCCAGCCGCCCGGACGTGCCCGCGCCGGCGAAGATCAGCCGGCCGTCTTCGCCCAGCCGCGCCGCGGCGGCATCGGCGGCGGCGGCGATCGCGGCGGTCTGCGGCTGGATCGCGGCGATCGCGGCCATCTGCCCCTCCAGCATCGCCTCGACCGCCAGTTCGGTCGGCCACAGGTCCAGGTCGCGATAACGCGGTGCGAGTGACTCGGTGTTCATCATGCCCTCTGCATCGGACGGGAAGCGGACGCCATGCCACGCGGCGCCGCGCAGATCGCGAAGGCGATCGCGGTGCCGATGCACAGCTGGAACGGAAACGACAGCGCGGACAGCGCGCCCGGCAGCCCGATCGCGCGCGCGATCGCCGGTTGCAGCAGCAGCACGACCGCAAAGCCCGCGATCAGCGCGGCGACCACC
>NZ_LSJO01000176.1:0-33246 GCF_001556735.1 Sphingomonas sp. CCH9-F2
CCGCCGCGCTGACCCGGCGCGACGTGGATGAGATGGAGGAGGCGTTCGCCTGGGTCGAGGCGCTGGACGCGGGCCAGCGGCGGCTGGTGTCGGCGGCCGTGGCGCAGCTGGCGCGGGGCCAGCGGCAGGTCAGCTGGGTGCGCGTGGCGCGTTCGTTTGGTCTGGATCGGGGCACCGATGGGCTTCGGATGCGCTACGGGCGCGCCATCGCCAGCATCGCCGCGCGCCTGAATGGCGGAAATCCACGGGGTTTCGTGTCAAACGATTTAGTTGCCCGTTAACACAATTTCGGGTGTTCGCCTGTCGGGCGTTTTGGGCCTATTTATTGATACGCTGAGGCGGGCTTGCGAGCGCGGTGAGGCATCCTCTCTCCCTGATCCTGCGAAGGGCGTTCCGGTTTCGATCGGGGCGCCCTTCGCCGTTGTGGTGTCCATGGCACGATTGAGCAGCGTCAAGCCACGGCTAGGCACGCTACGGCCACGGCTGGCGCAGCGCGATGATGCGCGAGCGGAGATGGATCGGCGCCGCGAGCTTCGGCCGTGGCGCAAATGGTACAAGACGGCGCGATGGGTAAGGCTGCGCTGGGCCGTGCTGGTCCGCGACCTGTTCACCTGCCGCCGGTGCGGCGTGATCGAAGCCGACACGTCGCAGCTGGTCGCTGACCATCGCAAGCCTCATCGCGGCGATGAGGCGCTGTTCTGGGACATCGACAACCTCCAGTGTCTGTGCGGCCCGTGCCACTCCGGTGCGAAGCAGCGCGAGGAGCAGGCTGGCGCCTGGGAGTAGGGGGGGGGTCGAAAGTCAGGAGGGCGGTCGCCGCCCGGACCACTCATGCTCTCACGTGGAGATTTTTTTGGGCGCGACGGATTTTTCGGGGGTCGATCTGTTCGGCGACCCGATCCAGCCGCGCTCCGAGGGGCGTGGGAGGCCAGAGCATCGCTGGACCTTGGAAAATTCCAACAAGGTGCTTTTGGCGTTCGCGCGCGGCCTGACGGTCAAGCAGGCGGCGACGGCGATCGGGGTGTCGGTGCCGACGCTGCGCAAGCATTATTCTTCCGAGGTCGCGCAGCGCGACGCCGCGGCGCTTCGGTTCGAAATGGTCCAGCTGGCGCGCCTCAACGACGGCGCGAAGGCCGGCAGTGTGGCCGCCGAGAAGGAATTGGGGCGCCGGCTGGAGAAGGCCCGCCTGGATGCGCTGTCCGAGGAGGTGTCGCGCCACGCCAAGCCGCCCACCACGCCGCGGCGCGGGAAGAAGGAGGAGTTGCAGCACGAGGCCGACAACATCACCGGCCGTTATGAAACGCCGCCCCCGCCTGCCAGCCTGCTGAACTGATGGCGGCGCCGGTGTGGTCGACCGCCTGCCCGGACTGGGAGCGGCGGATCGTCAATCGGGAATCGCTGGTGCCGTTCGCGCCGCTGTTCCCGGCCGAGGCGGACGCGGCGCTTGATGTCTTCAAGTCGCTGAAGATGGTCGACGTCGCCGGTCAGCCGACGTTCGGCGAGGCGTGCGAGCCGTTCGTGTTCGACCTGGTGGGCGCGATCTTCGGCGCATACGATGCCCAGTCGGGCCAGCGCCTGATCGAAGAATTCATGCTGTTGATCAGCAAGAAGAACGGCAAGTCGACGATCGCGGCCGGCATCATGCTGACGGCGCTTATCCGCAACTGGCGGCACGGTGCCAGCCTGAGCATCCTGGCGCCGACGCAGCGGGTGGCGGGCAACAGTTTCGACCCCGCCGCGGCGATGGTCCGCGCCGACCCGAAGCTGTCGAAGCTGCTGCACGTCGTCGACAATCAGCGGAAGATCAAGCACCGCGGAACGAAGGCGGAGTTGAGCGTCATCGCGGCCGACACCGGCACGGTCGGCGGAAGCAAGGCCGGTTTCATCCTGATCGACGAGCTGTGGATTTTCGGCAAGCGCGCCAATTCGGAGGCGATGTTCGAGGAAGCGACCGGCGGGCTGTCGTCGCGGCCGGAGGGTTTCGTCATCTACCTGACGACGCACAGCGACGAGCAGCCGGCCGGCGTTTTCAAGGACCGGCTGGATCGCTTTCGCGCGGTCCGCGACGGGACGATCGAGGATCCGCGTGCCTTCGGCATGCTCTACGAGTGGCCGAAGTGGATGCAGCAGACGGGCGCATACAATGACCCGGCCAATTTCTATGTCACCAACCCCAACCTGGGGCGGTCGCAGTCGGTCAGTTTCATCCAGCGCAAGTTGCGGCTGGCGAGCGAGGGGCGCGGCGAAGACGGCGACACGTCGTCGCAGATCGTGCTGGCGAAATACCTGAACGTCGAGATCGGGTTGCGCCTGTCCCGTGACCGCTGGATCGGCGCCGATTTCTGGCCGCGCGCGGTCGACGTCACGCTGGTGACGCTGGACGATCTGATCCGGCGTTGCGAGGTGATCGTGGCGGGGATCGACGGGGGCGGCCTGGATGACCTTCTGGGCCTGTGCCTGATCGGGCGCGAGAAGGGTTCGAAACGCTGGCTGGTGTGGGTGAAGGCCTGGGCATGGTCGATCGTGTGGAAGCGCCGGCAGGACATCGCCACGAAGCTGGATGAGTTCGTCGCCGAAGGTTCGCTGGTGAAGTGCGAGATGCCGGCGGAGGATGAGGCGGCGGCGCTGGGCGCGTTGAGCGACGGCGACGACGTCACGGTCGACGAGGACACCGAGCTGACGGCCGACATCGTCGGCGTGGTGGACGTGCTGGAACAGGTGCGCGATGCCGGGCTGTTTCCGGAGGCGGATGCGATCGGGCTGGACCCGGCCGGCGTCGCGGCGCTGGTCGACGAACTGGTGAAGCGCGGCTTCACCGACGCTCAGCTGAAAAACATCCCACAGGGGTGGAAGCTGTCGGGCGCGGTGAAGGGGCTGGCCCGCAAGGTCGCGTCGCGGACGCTGCGCCATGGCGGCCAGAAGCTGATGACGTGGTGTATCGGCAACGTGAAGCAGGAGCCGCGCGGTGCCAATGGGGTCGCGATCACGAAGCAGACGCCCAGTGCGAAGATCGATCCCGTGGCGGCGATGTTCAACGCCGCCACGCTGATGTCCTACAACCCCGTCGCAAGCGCCGGGTTCGTGTACGAGGAACGCGGGATGCTGGTGCTATGAGGACGACGGCGATTTCGCCGGACGGCTATCGCCGGCCTGCGATCCGGTACGACAGCGGGATCGCGACGGCGGAGGCGGCGATGCCGTCGCGGCCGGCGCCGTCCAACGTCACCGATGGCCGCTTCTATGGCGACGATGGCGACATGTGGTCGATGCTGTCGGCGCTGCCGGTCGAGGCCAACACGGCCGAGACGGCGGCACGGGTGGCGGCGGTGTTCTTCTGCGTATCGCTGATCGCGGAGGCGGTCGGCAGCCTGTCGCTGGATTTCAAGGACGACGGCGGCCTGCGCGCCGATTTCCCGCTGGCCAACACGCTGGCCTATGAGCCGAACCCGTTGCAGACGGGCGCGGAATTCTGGGCGGCGATGGCGTTCTGCGCCGTGTTGCGCGGGGAGGCGTTCGCCGAGCCGGTCGCGGGGCCGGACGGCGTCGAGGTGTGGCCGCTGCACCCGTCGCGCACGGTGTCGGACTGGGGCGAACGCAGCCTGGTGGTGCATTACCAGTCAGACCGCGCATGGCGCCGGCTGCTGCCGCAACAGCTGTTCTGGTTCACCGGGCTGGCCGATGGCGGGTTGCGCCCGCTGGTGCCGTGGAAGCAGGCAAAGGGTGCGATCGATTTCCAGCTGGCGCTGGAGGTCGGCGCGCGGGCGTTCTTCCGCAACGACCGTCGGCCGAGCGGCGTGCTGTCGACTGACAGCACGCTGACCGACGCATCGGCCGCGCGGCTGAAGGAGGGCGTCGATCGCTGGCGGCGCGGCGGGACGCCGGTGCTGGAAGCGGGCGTCAAATACCAGGCGGTCGGGATCAGCAACGTCGACGCCCAGCTGGTGGAGCTGATCAAGCAGCGGACGCTGGAGATGGGCCGATACTGGCGCATCCCGCGGTCGATCATCGGCGACGATGCCGGCGGCAATGCCGCGAGCGACGAGCAGGATACGCGCCGCTTCGTCAACTGGGCGCTGCGCCCGCTGACGCGGCGGATGGAACAGGCGATCACGGTGCGGATGCTGCCTCCGGACCTGCGCGCGCAGCGCGTCCGGGCCAAGTTCAACCTGGACAGCATGTTGCGCGGCGACGCGGCGACGCAGTGGAAGAATGCGGTGCTGGCGCGGACGGCCGGCATCCTGAGCGTCAACACGATCGGGACGCAATGGTTCGGCCAGCCGCGGATCGACGCGGAGTGGGCCGACGATCCGCGCGCGCCGCTGAACAGCAACCGCGCCGCTGACACGACGACGGGCGGCGAAACCGCGCCACAGGACAAGGTGCAGTAGAATGGAGCAGTTGCTGTCGTCATCCGCGCTGTGGGCAATGCACCCGGCGTTCCTGGACGGGATGCTGAAGCGTGGGTCGCTGGAGGCGATGTTGCCGGAGGCCGTCCGCAAGCTGGCGTCGTTCGGGACGCAGGAGGCCAAGGCGGCCGATCCGATCCGCGAGGGTGCCACGCTGATCGTGCCGGTCGTCGGGATGCTGGGGCCACAGGGTTTCGGCGCGCGCACCGAATATGGGGCGCTGGCCGACCGCGTCCGCGAGGCGGCGGCCGACCCGAAGATCGGGGCGGTGGTGCTGGACATGCGCAGCCCCGGCGGGCTGGTGTGGGGATGCGCCGAATGCGGGGATGCGATCTTCGAGGCGCGCGCGGCCAAGCCGATCGTGGCGGTCGCCAACCCGTTCGCCTTTTCGGCCTGCTACTGGCTGGGGACGCAGGGCAGCGCCTTCTACGCCACGCATAGCGGCGACGTGGGATCGGTCGGCGTCCGGTCGGGGCATACCGACATGTCCGGTTTCGAGGACAAGATCGGGATGAAGACGACGCTGATTGCGTCGTCGCCCGACAAGATCGCCGGCCACCCCTACGCCCCGCTGACCGACGAGGATCGGGCGGACATCCAGTCGAGCGTCGACGAGAGCAACGCCCGCTTCGCCGCGGCGATCGCCCGCGGACGCGGCATGAAGGTGGGCGACGTGGCCGGCGTGCACGGCACCGGCAAGACGTTTTCCGCGGCCCGCGCGCACGCGAACGGCGCGATCGACGGGGTCAAGACGCTGCGCGAGGTCGTGGCCGAATATGGATCGAGCCGCGCGCGGCTGGCGCTGATGCGCCGGCAGGCTGCGGCAATGGAGATGGCCACGGCCATCTGACGGTATCCTCCGCGGTGGAGGACGGGGCGGTGCCGAATGGCGCCGCCCTTTTTTCTGGGCGCGCGCGCCCTTCAGGAGAATGACATGGCCACGAATCTGGCAGTGTTGAAGACCGAGGCGCGCGCCATCGCGAAGCGCCGTGATGACCGGTTCGCTGCGGCGATCGGCGAGAACCGCGACCTGACGGCCGAAGAGGAGGCCGCGGAAGCGGAAGACGCGAAGAAGCTGGCCAGCCTCACGGCGATGATCCAGCGCGTCGAAAGCGCGATGGCCGATGCCGGTGCGATCGGTTCCGATCCGGTCAGCACGCCCCCCGCGACCGGTCCGCCGGCCGCTGTTCCCGCGCAGCCGCGACAGCAGCTGGACAATGGCGGGTTCCGCGACATCGCCGAGTTCGCGTCGGCCGTCCGCTTCGCCAATCCGGCGGCCGGCGGATCGTTCCGGATGGACGATCGACTGGCACGGCTGGTCCAGCCGGGGCAGCAGGCCGCGCCGGGCAATGTCCACATGGAACAGGGCGACGCCGCGGGCAGCTTCCTGGTGCCGGCCGAGTTCCGCCAGAACATCGTCAACCTGGTGTTCAACGACGAAACCGATCCGGTCATGGACCTGATTTCGGCGGAGCCGACCGGTTCGAACCGGGTCATCGGGCTGGGCGATGAAACGACGCCGTGGGGCAACAACGGCGTCGTCGCGCGCTGGCGCAGCGAGGGCGAGCAGATGCAGCCCAGCCGCTTGGCGCTGACCCCGCGCGAAACGAAGCTGGGCGAACTGTACGCCTTCGTCCTGGCGACGGAGGAGCTGTTGCAGGACGCGCCGCGCGTCTCCTCGCTGCTGACGACGCACGCCGCGGCGGCGATCCGCTGGACCACGGCGGATGCGTACATGTACGGCGACGGCATCGAGAAGCCGCTGGGCTGGATGAATTCGGATGCGCTGATCACCGTGCCGAAGGACGCCAATCAGACCGCGGCGAGCATCACCGCCAGCAACGTGGCGCGGATGTACGCGCGCGTCATCATGCCGACGCAGGCGGTGTGGCTGGCGAACAACGACATCATGCCCAGCCTGATGGGTATGAAGACCGAGGGGTCGAACCTGCCGCTGTGGTTCGGCAATTTCCAGAACGCGCCCGGCGGGCAGCTGCTGGGACGGCCGGTGATCTTTTCGGAGCATTCGCGGTCGGTCGGCCAGTTCGGCGACCTGCAGCTGGTCAATCCGAACGGGTACGAGGCGTTCCGCAAGCAGTCGGGCGTCGAGTTCGCAGAATCGATCCACCTGTATTTCGACTACAACATCCGCGCGTACCGCTGGGTGTTCCGCATCGGCGGCCAGCCGGTGCTGTCGAAGCCGGTGATGCCGGCGAACGGCAACACCACCAAGTCGCATTTCGTCGCGCTCGCCGAGCGCGCCTGATCCGATCGACCCCGGACCCGCGCGACGCGCGGGGCCGGCCGGATGTGCCGGCCGGAAGCAGAGAAGGAACACTACATGCAGGGCAATCTCAATCCGTCGGTGCGGGCCGCACTGGCGGGGTTCATCGCGCCGGCGCAGGCCGGCGTCGGCACCGTGACCACCGGATGGGTGGACATGCGCAAGTTCTTCGCCGCGCTGGGCGTGCTGAACGTCGGCGTGATCGGTGCGGGCGGCACCGTCGACGCCAAGGTGCAGCAGGCGACCGATGCGAACGGCACCGGTGCCAAGGATGTGCCGGGGCTGGCGATCACGCAGCTGCTGAAGGCGGGCGGCGACAACCGGCAGGTGGCGATCAACATCCGGCCGGAAGACATGGACAAGGCCGGTTACCGGTTCGCCCGGCTGTCCGTGACGGTGGGCACCGCCTCCACCTTCCTGTCGGCGTCGCTGCTGGGTTTCGACCCGCGATACGGCGCGGCATCGGCCAATCAGTCCGGCACCGTCGTCGAGACGGTCGGCTAAGGAGATCGCGCGATGATCGAGTTTCTGCAGGATTACGTCACCAAGGCGGCGCCGCCCGAGGTGTTCGCGAAGGGCCAGCAGGTCACGCGCTCGCCGGAAAGCGAGCTGTATTTCGTCGGCCGCGGGCTGGCGGGGTATGTGATCGACGGCCAGCTGGTCGATCAGGATTACCAGCCGATCGTCGTCGCCCAGCCGGAAGCGTCCGACGCCGCCACGGTGATGGGACGCGCGGGCGAACTGGCGCTGGGCGATGGCACGCCGCAGCGCGCATCGTCCGGGCCGCGGGTGGCGGTGACATCGGACAGCCTGACCGCCGAACAGCGCGACGCGCTGTCGCGCGCCCTGGCGGAACGCGGCCTGCTGGAAGAGTTGGTCCGGGAGCGCGATGCGTCGATCGTGACGCTGAACGACCGGATCGCCGACATCACCACGCAGCTGTCGGGCAATGCCGATCGGGCCAACGAGACGATCGCCGATCGCGACCGGGAGATCGAGCGCCTGACCAACGCCGCGGCGGATGCCGAGAAGGTGGCGGCCGATCTGGTGGCAGCCCAAGAGGAGATCGCCCGCCTGACGGCCGAACTGTCGGAGGCGAACGCCGAGGGCGACGATGCCGCCAAGAAGGTCGAAGCGCTGACGGCCGAGATCGACGACCTGAAGCAGCAGCTGTCGGCGCAGCCGGCGGCGAAGGCGCGCGGCAAGTAAGCGGCGAGGGGCGGCGGGCATGGCCTTTACCATCGAACCCGTCGCCCCGGTCGACGGCGCGGCCGTCGTGCCGGACGTGCTGGTCGATCAGCACGTCAAGCCGGCGAGTGAAGAAGATGCGCTGCTGATCGCGGCGCTTCGCCTCGCCGCTATCGACCACCTGGAGGCATTCACGGGCCGGTCGTTGCAACGTCGGGCATGGCGGATGACCTGCGATCATTTTCAGACGTCCATCACGCTTTTGCGCGGTCCGGTGTGGCAGGTGACTGCTATCCGATACCTCGACGTCGATGGGGTCGCACAGACTGTGCCCAGCTGGCGGCAAAGCGGCGACGTCGTCATGCCCATGGCAGGTCTGCGATGGCCAGCAACGGTCTGCGGAGCGGGTGCCGTGACGATCGATTTTGTTGCGGGCTTCGAGGATGTCGGGACCGCTGCGCCGGCTCTCCGCATGGCGGCGTTGTTGTTGCTTCGCCATCTGTACGACGGTGGGAGCGGGAACGACGGTATCCCGTCACCCGTGGCGGCGCTTTGCCGTGGCTATCGTGTACCGGTCATCGCATGATCGACGCACGCGAGCTTGATCGTCGGCTCACGCTGTATCGGCGCGATGCGACAGATGATGGCTTCTCATCCTCACCTGGCGCTCCTGTCGAGATTGGCACTGTCTGGGCGAAAAAGGTGGACGTTTCGAACACTGAGATGCTCGCCGCGGCGGCGGTCGGGCAGGTCATCACGACGCGCTTCCTTGTTCGCTGGACCTCGCAAATGACGCAGCTGCGCGCTGACGACCAGGCGGTATGCGAGGGCACGCGGTATGAGATCGTCGGCTGGCGCGAAGCACGGGGGCGGCGTGTCGGGATCGAGATCACCGCGAAGGCGATCCGGTCGTGAAGATGCGCGTCGAGGGGTTCGGCGACGCGGATCGCAATCTGGCGGCGCTGGAGCGGTTGGCCGATGCGGACGACCTGCGCGCGCTGGGAATGGATGCGCTGGAGCCGGTCGCTGACGCGGCGCGCGGGATGGTGCGGCAGCGTACCGGCCGGCTGATGCGATCGATCGGGGTGGGTACGCAGCTTAGCCCCGCGCAGGCCGCACGGGTGTCGCCGGATCCGGGCACCGTGGAAATCTATGTCGGCCCGGGGTCGATGGCGCAGGCGATCACCGAGGAGTTCGGGACTGTCCGCGAGGCGGCGCACCCGTACATGCGCCCCGCCTGGGACATGCGGCTGGGCGAGGTGATCGCGCGGCTTCGTGTCGGCGCCGGGCGCCGCCTGAAACGGATCGTGAAAGGCTGACCGATGGAAGAAGCTTTTCGTGCGGCGCTGCTGGCCCATAGCGGGCTGGCGGCGCTGGTCGGCACGCGCATCGACTGGGGGCTGCGCGGCGCAGTGCCCAGCGTGCGGCTGCTGGTGGTCAGCAAGGTGCCGATCCAGACCTATGGCGGACCGATCGGGCTGACCCCTTACCGCATCCAGGCGGATTGTTTCGGCGCCAAATATGGCGAGGCCAAGCGCGTGGCGCGGGCTGTCGAGGCGGCGGTGGCCACGCTGGCCCGGCCGCGATGGGATGCCTGTTTCGTCGAAGGCGAGCGCGACGATCAGGATGAGGATGCCGCGAACAACCCGCTGGCGCGCACGTCGCTCGATTTCCGCATCTGGCACCAATCGTAAGCAAGGAGACGACCTATGGCCGGCAACAGCCAGGCGATGACAGGGCTTGGCATCGTCATCGCCATGAAAGCGACGGCGAACGCCACGACCTATACCGATATCGGCGAGCCGACCGACATCACGCCGCCCCAGTCGATGGACGACGAGATCGAGGTGACGAACTACAATTCGCCGAACGGGACCAAGGAGTTCATCGGCGGTCTGACCGACCCCGGCGAATGCACGTTCACGATCAATTATATTCCGGGCGGCCCGACCGAGACGCTGATCCTGGGCGCCAAGTCGACGCGGAAGCCGCGCGGCTTCAAGTTGACGTGGCCGAACGGGGTGACGTGGACGTTCGACCTGCTGATCCGCGGGTTCCAGCCGACCGCGCCGCTGAACGACCGGCTGACGGCTGAGGTGACCGGTCGCGTCAGCGGCGCGGTCGTCATCACGCCCGCGCCGAGCGGGGGTGCCTGACGATGGCGAACCCGATCAAGGGTGAGGTGGGGTTCAGCGTGGGGGAAGGTCGCTTCACGCTGGCCTACGATTTCAACGCGCTCTGCACGATGGAGGGCGACCTGGACGTCTCGATCGAGGATGTCGGCACGAAGATGGACAGCATCAGCGCGGTGCGAACGATGTTCCGCATCGGGCTGGAGGCCCATCACGGCAGGCTGAGCGACATCGAGGCCGGCAACCTGATCCACCAGCTGGGGTTGGAGGAGGCCGGCGCGCTCATCACCAAGGCGTTCCAGGGCGCCTTCCCGGACGCGAGTGCGGGGGGAAAGGCGAAGCCGGCGAACAAGGCGACCCGTGGGAGTGGGCGCGGGCGCTAGAAATCTGGGTCGAGCTGGGCCTCGACCCGGACGCCTTCTGGCGATCGACGCCGCGTCTGATGGCGCTGATCGTCGACGGCAAGCGCCGGGAGGCCGAGAACGCGCATCAGGACCGGGCGTGGCTGGCATGGACCATGGCCGCGCTTCAGCGGTCGAAGCGGCTCCCCTCGCTGGCCGACGTGACCGGCAAGAAGAATCGCGCCCCGAAGCGACGTGTCGCCAGCGCGGATGCGCTGCTGACGATGGCGCACATGTGGACCGCCGCCACGGGCGGCAAGATGGAGTGATGTGAGGATGGACACGGGAGGTGCAGTGATCGGCGCGCTTCGCGGCGTCCTGATCCTCGACACGCGCGACTGGACGCCCGCGATCGGGCGGGCACGTGGCGACCTGACGGGGCTGCGCGGCGCGCTGGAGCAGGTCAGCGGCGTCATGGACGAGGTGGCGGGCAAGGCGAAACGGATGGGGGCCGGGTTGACCGCCGGCATCACTCTGCCGCTGGGCGCGCTGGCGGCCGTGTCCAACAAGACGGCCAGCGGGTTCGAGGCGAGCATGAAGCGCGTCGAGGCGGCTCTGAAGGGCGTGTCGGGCGGCGACCTGAAGCGGCTGGGCGATCAGGCGCGCGAGCTGGGGCCGCGCGTCGGCAAGGGCGCGACCGAGGCGGCGGACGGGATCGAGGCGCTGGGGCTGGCCGGCGTCGCGACGGCCGACATCCTTGGCGGGGCGCTGAAGGCATCGCTTGAGCTGGCCGCGGCCGGCGCGGCGCCGGTGTCGGATGCCGCGGCGCTGGTCACCGACACGATGGGCCAGTTCAAGGTGACCGCCGCGCAGCTGCCGCAGGTGGTGGGCGACGTCGTCGGGGCGCTGGATGCCAGCAAGTTCGGCTTCGTCGATTTCCAGCAGGCGCTGGCGCAGGGCGGCGGTATCGCGGCGAGTGCAGGGATCAACTTCCGCGATTTCGCCACGGCGATCGCGGCGACCAGCACGCAGTTCAGCAGCGGCAGCGACGCGGGCACGTCGTTCAAGACCTACATTCAGTCGCTGGTCCCCGTCTCCAAGGAGGCGGAATATGCGATGAAGAAGCTGGGCATCGAGTTTTTCGATGTGCGCACCGGCCGTATGAAGCCGTTGGCCGAACAGGCCGAAATCCTGCGCAAGGCGCTGTCCGGGCTGTCCGACAAGTCGAAGACCGAGGCGCTCAAGAACATCTTCGGGGCCGACGCGGCGCGGACCGCGATCGGACTGATGGAAAAGGGACGGCAGGGGATCGCCGACCTGCAACGTGAGATCGCGGGCGGCGACGTCGGCGCGAAGATTGGCAAGCGGCTGGAGGGCGAGGCCGCGGCGACGACGCGGCTGGCCAATGCGTTCGAGAGCGTCAAGATCGCGATCGGCGAAGCCGGGCTGACCGACATGATCGCGCGGGTCAAGAACGGGTTCGCCGGCTTCCTGGAATCGATCGCGCACGCCCCGCCCGCGCTGCTGAAGGTCGGGGTCGCCGTGGGCGCGCTGGCCGCGGCGCTGGGGCCGCTGGCGGCGGGGTTCGGGCTGGTCGCGTCGTTCGTGCTGGCCAAGGTGGCGCGGGGGTTCGGGCTGATCGGCTGGGCGATCAGCGCGGTGATCGAGCCGATCGGGACGCTGGGCGCGGCGCTGATCCGGCTGGTCGCCCAGGCGGGCATCCGCGAGGGGCTGGCGTTGATCGGGCGCAGCATCCTGGGTATCACCGGGCCGATCGGCTGGGCGATCGCGGCGGTGCTGCTGTTCAAGGACAGCATCCTGACCGCGCTGGGCGTGGTGTGGCAGCAGATGCAGGCCACGCTGGGCGGGCCGCTGGCAGCGCTGTGGGAAAAGGCCGGCGCGCTGATCGGCGGTGTGGTCAACGGTCCGATCGGCAATGCGATCGGCGGGCTGGTGGCGTTGATACAGGGTGTGCTGGACGTCGTCGGCACGCTGATCGCCGGCATCGTCGAGATGATCGGATCGGTGCTGGTCGCCGGGCTGGAAATCGCGATCCGCGCCATCACGGGCGTGGTGGATGTGGTGGCGGACGTGGTGCGCGCAGTGTCGGCGCTGCTGACCGGCGATTTCGCGGGCGCGTGGCAGGCGGCCTATGACGCGGTCGACAAGGCGATCCGGACGGTGATCGACATCGTCACGATGGCGGTGCCGGGGCTGACCGCGCCGCTGCAAGCGATCTATGCCGCGGCGAAGGCATGGCTGGTCGACGGGTTCGCATCGATCGGCCAGATGTTCAGTGGCGTGGTGTCGGGCGCGATCGACTGGTTCGCGACGGCGATGCCCGGCGTCGTCGCGACGGCCAAGAGCGTCTACACCGGCGTTAAGGCGTGGCTGGTCGACAAGTTCGGCGGGATCACGGCGTGGATCGGCAGTACGGCGAAATGGATCGGCGACCAATATGCGGCGCTGAAAGAGCGGCTGGGCTTCGGCGCCGCCAAGCCGGCCGCGCCGGCCGGCGCCCCGGCCGCGCCCAAGGCGGAGCCGGATCCTGCACCGACCGGCGGTACGCGCACGGTGGATTTCACCCCGCCCAGGACGGCACGGGCACGTCGGGCCGGGGGCGGTGCGAGCCATCGCTATGATGCCGACAATCGCGAGCAGCTGAAGATCGAGGCCGAACTGGATGCCGCGCGGGCGCGGGGCGACAAGGAGGCGGAGAAGCGCATCCAGGACCAGCTGGCGCTCTCCAAGCAGATCGAGGCGTATCAGCGCACCGGCCTGTCGCTCGACCAGGCGCGCGCCGCGGCGCAGCGGGACATGAGCGCGATCCAGGCCGCGCGGGCGGAGAGCGTGGCGCGCGAGGTGGCCGACGAACAGGCATCCGCGGCGCTGGATGCGGCGCGGCTGGGCGCCGACCAGCGGACGATCGAGGCGCTGGAGCGGCAGGCGGACCTGAAGCGCCGGATCGCCGGCTATTACGAGCTGACCAAGAACCTTGCCGAGGCCACCCGTCTGGCGGAGGCGGACCAGGCGAAGGTGGATGCGGCGCGCGCGCAGGTGCGCCAGCGGTGGCTGGAGGATGACGCACGCGAACAGGCGGTGCGGATCGCGCAGGCGCGCGGCGACAGCGAGGATCGCATCCGCCAGCTGGAGCGCGAAATCGATATCCGGCGGCGCGCGCGCGAGCTGGAACAGAACGGCGGGCTGTCCAGCGGTGAGGCGGCGGCGCGGGCGGCGACCGAATGGGACCAGGAGAATCGCGCGCGGATGATCGGCAACGTCCGGGCGACGTTCCGGGATGGCATTCGCGCCGCGCTGGACGGGAACCTGGGCGATTTCTTCAAGAACTGGTGGAAGGAGCGCGTGGCCAAGGGGATGGAGGAGGCGATCAATTCGCTGGCCGATCTGGTGTCGCGGCTGTTCGCCAATATCGGGCGCGGATCGGGTGGCGGCGGGCTGCTGGGCAAGCTGGGATCGTTCGTCGGCACGCTGCTGGGCGGGGGCGTCAACATTACGCCGGGGATGCTGGGCGTGCCCGATTTTCCGGTCGCCCTGCCGGAAATGGGCAAGGTGTGGGCGGACCTGCCCAAGTTCGCGACCGGCGGTTCGTTCCGCGTCGGCGGGATGAGCGGGATCGACAACAACCTGATCGCGTTCCGCGCGACCAAGGGCGAGATGGTCGACATCCGCAAGCCGGGCAACGACAATGGCGGCGCGGGCAGCGTGATGGTGGTGCCCAGCCCGTACTTTGACGTCGTCGCCGCATCGGCGGCAGAGCCGTCGATCCAGCGCATGGGCGTGCGCGCGGCGATGGGCGGCAGCGAGCTGGCGACGGCGCGCGCCGCGAAGTCCACCCGGCGCAGGATCGTGCGATGAGCGTCCTGTTGCCCACCGACCCGGCACCGGCCGAGGCGACGCCGTCGTATCTGGACTGGGGCGGCACGCTGCGTCCGATCTTCGGGGGCGCTCTGCAGAAGCTGCGCCGGCTGGGCGATCGCTTCGCCCTGTCGGTCAACATGCCGCCGATGCTGTCGGCCGAGGACGGCATGACGTGGGTGGCGCGGCTGATCACGGCGCGCGGCGAAGGGGCGATCCTGCCGTGGCCGCAGCCGGGTTTTGATCCCGGCGCGCCGGGGGCGCCCAAGGTGGCGCAGGCCGGGCAGACGGGAACGCTGCTGCTGGTGTCCGGATTTTCGGCGAACTACGCCATTCGCGAAGGGCAGTTCTTTTCGATCATCCACGGCGGTCGCCGTTACCTGCACGTCGTGGCGGCCGGCGCCAATGCCGGCAGCGACGGGATGACGACGCTGTCCATCCGGCCGATGCTGCGCGTTTCCCCGGCCGCGAACGCCATTTGCGAGTTCGCGCAGCCGATGATCGAGGGGCTGCTGACGGGGGATGAGCAAAGCTGGAACCTGTCGACGGCGCGGACGACCGGGCTGTCTTTCGGATTGCAGGAGACACGATGAGCCAGTTGACCCCGGCGCTGGACGCCCAGCTGCGCACGGATGCGCCGATCATCTTCGGCGCCGTGGCGATCGATCTTCCCGGATACACGATCAACCTGCTGGACGGCGCGGGCGTGCTGTCGTTCGGCGGGCGGACCTTCGCCGGGCAGGACGATGTGTTCGGCACGATTTCCGAGGTCGAGGATCTGACGGACGGCACCGGCGACAGCGCGCCCGCTTTCAGCTTGACCCTGCTACCGGCGAGCGACGCCGCGGCGGCGACGCTGGCCGGCCCCGGGATGCAGGGCGCCCCCGTGCTGGTGTGGATGGGCGCGGTGGACGAAGCGTCCGGCCAGCCGATCCCGGATCCGCATCTGATCTTCGCGGGGGAAATCGACGTGCCGTCGCTGCGATCGGAGGAGCATGGCCGGTCGCTCGACTATGAGGTGACGTCGGTGTTCGAGCGGTTGTTCGAGGATGACGAGAGCGTGCGTCTGTCGGCGGGGCACCATCGCAGCATTTTCCCCAACGAGGCGGGGATGGATTACGTCACCGGGGTGGACCGTCCGGTCTATTGGGGTGTCGCCGGCACGCAGACGTCGGTGCAGACCAACGCGGCGGCGGCGTTCGGCGGGCTGGGCGGCTATTTCCTCGATCGGGTGTACCAGTGACCGACCCGATGGTGCGGCGGCGCGACGCGGCGCAGGCGGCGCTGGACAGATGGTCCGCGCGGCCGATGCGGCTGGGGACGTCGGATTGCGTGCGGATGGTCGCGGCGCACCTGCGCAAGCTGGGGACCAAGGTGCGGTTGCCGCCATCCGGTTCGTATCGCACGGTGGCGGGTGCGATGAAGGCGCTGAAGGCGGCGGGCCACGCCTCGCTGGCGGAGGCGCTGGACGCGCACGGGCTGGAGCGGATCGCGCCGGCAGCGGCGATCGTCGGCGACATCCTGATGCTGCCCGGTGTCGATCGCTTGGGCGCGCTGACGATCGCGCTGGGCAACGGGCGCGTCGTCGGCTGGCATGAGGATGTGCCGGGCGGGGCGACGGTGTTGCAGCCGGTCGACTATGTCACGGCGTGGCGGGTACCGGTTTAGCTGGCGCAGAAGCGAATTCGGTTGCGCCACTTTCTGTTCAGGACGAACGAGGTTCGCGCTTCAATCCGCACCGGCGTTCCTTCGTATAGCGTGATGAGCGTTGGCGATTTTGCGACACTGCCAAAGGTCACATACCGACGCCCAACAACCCTTGTGACGATTGGTCGCCCGATCGGGTCGAGGGCCAGTCCAATGCACTGCTGTAACTGATCTATAGATTGCGTGCTTTCGACGGACACGACCGGTGTTCGCGACAGCATCTTTTCGGTTGGCAATTCCACCGATGGCGTCGTCGCCAGCACCACAGCCACCATCCACATCGCGTCTCTCCGAAAGGGGCCACTATCATATGTCCGCAGTCGCAAAAGTCGCTGCCGTTGTTGTCGGCGCGGTAGCTGTCGTGGCGACAGGCGGACTTGGTGGCGCGCTGGCGGGTGCGGTGACCGGGTTTCTGGGTGTCTCAGCGGGGACCATCAGTGCGGTAGCCACGGGCCTTGGGCTTGTTGCATCGCTCACCGCCAAGAAACCTGCCTCAATGGTCACCGGCAGTCAGACCAGCTTTTCGGCCAACCCCGACGATGGCCTGCCGTTGATGCTGGGCCGCACCGGGACGGCGGGCAAGATCGTGTACCGCACCGGTTTCGACACCCGCGACGCGGGCGACAATGACCGGCAAAGCTTCGTCAGCGTCCTGTCGGTCGGGCCGATCGCCGCGATCGAGGGGCAGACGGTCGACCAGGTGCCGGTCAGCTACACCGCGACCGGCGCGGCGATCGGCCAATATGCGGGGTGGATGTGGAGCCAGACGCAGCGCGGCACGCTGCCGGAGGGGTCGCCGCTGGGGTTCGGCGCGGGCGCGGGGACGCCGCCCGGCTGGGGGCCAACGCACAAGCTGTCGGGCAAGGCGGCGGCATCGTGGACGCTGCGGTTCGACACCAAGGGCAAGATGTTCCAGGCGGGCGTCCCCGCGCCGATGTGGGTCGGCCGGGGCGCGCGCTGCTACGATCCGACCAAGGACAGCACCTATCCCGGCGGATCGGGTTCGCACCGCATGGCCGATCCGTCCGACACGGCGGCCTATGACGCAGCGCAGGCGACGTGGGAGTGGACCGAGAACCCGTATCTGCTGGCGATGCGCTGGGCGCATGGCGTGTGGCAGCGGGATCCCAGCGTCGCGGGATCGACGTATCAGCGGGTCATGGGGATCGGTGCACCGTGGGCGCTGATCGACGTGGCGGCGTTCGTCGAGGGGCGCAACATCGCGGTCGCGAACGGGTGGACGGCGGGCGGGATCGTCTATTCCACCGACGGCAAGTGGGACACGATGAAACGCATCCTGCAGGCCGGGATGGGCGAGCCGATGGCGCTGGGCGCGCGGATCAGCTGCTACGTCAACGCGCCCAAAGTATCGCTGGCGACGATCACGACCGACGACGTCGTGGGCGCGGCGAGCGTGACGGCAACGCAGTCGCGCCGCGACCGGATCAACACGATCACGCCGCGCTACCGGCTGGAGGCGAACAACTGGCAGTATCTGCCGGGCAGCCCGATCAGCGTGGCCGAGCATGTGGCGCTGGACGGCGGCAAGCGTTCGCGGTTGCAGGATTATCCGCTGATCCAGAACACCAAGCAGGTGGCCACGGCGGTCCGATACGACATCGAGAATGCGCGCGAGTTCGGTCCGATCGTGCTGCCGCTGAAGCTGGTGTGGATGGGGTACAAGCCGGGCGACTGCGTCACCGCGACGCTGCCCGAGCTGGGGCTGAACGCGCAGCCGATCCTGCTGCTGCAACGCCAGCTGGCGCCGGCCAGCGGGGTGGTGACGATGACCGCGCGCAGCGAGACGCCGGGCAAGCACGCCTTCGCCCTAGGGCAGACGACGACGCCGCCCCCCACGCCGGGGGTCACCGCGCAGCCGATCGTGCCGATGCCGCGCGACTTCGACTGGACGCTGGCGGCGTTGCCGGCGGGCGGGCAGCTGGTGACCCCGACGCTGGCGATCAGCGGCGCGTGCGCGGCCAACGTGGACGGCGTAGTGTTCGAATACCGCGTCTTCGACAGCGGGGCGGTGTGGACCGCGGCGGGGAGCGACGCGCCGACCGCAACGTATCGCGAGATCACCGGGCTGCGCGCCGGCACCGCCTACGAGGTGGCGGTCAGCTATACCAAGGCGGGGGTGGCGAGCGACCGGCGGGTGATCGGGCCGGTGACGACGGCGATGGTGTCGGTAAAGGGCGATCCCGGCGCGGACGGGTTGCCCGGCGCGCCGGGGGCGGACGGCCGGACGACCTACACGCACTATGCCTATGCCAACAGCCCGGACGGGGTTGTCGATTTCGTCACTGGCGAGTCGGGCACCCGCGCCTATGAGGGGTCGTATACCGACTTTTCGCCGACCGACAGCACCAGTCCGGGCGCGTACAGCTGGCGCGAATATCGCGGCCCCCCGTTCGGGATGGCCACGCGCGGGGTCGCGGTCGTCGCGGGTCGCCAGATCATCAAGAATGGTGGCGCTGACGATTGGGACAGCGACGCCTATTCAACGGTCGGATATCTCGACGGTGCGGTAGCGAGCGCACGGCCTGGCATTTCGTCGGTCAACATGATGTTCGGCCTCAATACCGACCCGCTGACCGATGCCTCCTACAGCAGCCTGGACCATGCGTGGTACTGCACCGCCAGTCAGTCGCTCCAGATCTACGAGAGTGGGAGCTATGTCGGCGAGTACGGGGCATGGAATACCGACACAGCCCTTCAGATCAGCTATGACGGCCGCTTCGTGCGATATCTCAAGGATGGCGCCGTAAGGCTGACGCGCGACGTCGGCGCCGGAAAGCTGTTCTATTTCGACAGCAGTCTGAATACGACGGGATCGCGCTGGGATGCGATCGAGTTTTCGGCGGCGGGCACGCGCGGTGTCGACGGCAGGGACGGGCTGGACGGCTCGGACGGGTTGCCGGGGGCGCCGGGCGCAAACGGTCAGACCAGCTACGTGCACTTTGCCTATGCCGACAGTGCGGACGGGCAGACGAACTTCACCGTCGGGGATGCCGAGGGGCGGACCTATATCGGCACCTATACCGACTTCACGCCGGGCGACAGCGGCAACCCGGCGGCCTATGTCTGGACGCGGCTGCGCGGGATCGACGGCGCGAACGGCATCCCCGGCCAGCCGGGGGAGGATGGCCGCCCTAGTTACGTCCACATCGCCTATGCCAACAGCGCAGACGGTCAGTCCGACTTCGACCTGTCGGACCCGACCGGGCGGCGCTACATCGGCGTCTATACCGATCAGGTTCTGGCCGACAGCACCAGCCCCGCGGCCTATACATGGTCGTTGATAAAGGGCGCGGATGGCGCGCCGGGCGTGTCGCCGCTGCTGGTCACCGCCCAGCCCGCCGCGCTGCAACTGCAGGGGGACACGGCGGGCGCGGCGGTGCCGGGGTCGCTGCCGGCGTACATCGAGAACAGCGCGTCGCGCGCGGGCGTGTCGGCGACGATCACGGGCGTGACGATCGATGCCACGTCGGGATGCACCGCAAGCGTCGCGGGCGACGGCACGACGATCGCGATCACGGCGATCAGCAAGGCGACCGCGAGCGTCAGCTACACCGTGTCGGCGGCGGGGCTGTCGCAGCAGGTCAAGGTCGGGATCACGGTGCTGCGCGCGCCGACATCGCTGGAGGAGCGCGGGCTGAACATCGGGTCCGGTGGCACGTCGACCAGCTACGACGTGTTCGGCGGGACGATTTCGATCCAGGCGGGATCGTCAGGCAAGATCGATACCCTGCTGTCGGGCACCTACTACTCCGGGGGGAGCGGCGCGATCGGCGAGACGCGGCTACAGACCAAGCACCAATACCGCGTCCCGAGCGGGTCGTGGGTCGACGTGTCCGGCAGCGAGGGGATGGGGAGCAGCGCGACGCGGGCCAACGGTGGCCCCGGCGAGCCGCCCGAGAACAATCCCGGCAGTCCGTATGATGCGATCGGGCATATCACCGGGTTGACCGCCGGCACCTATTACGAGGTGCGGGCGCTGGCCTATTACGACACCAGCATGGGCAGCACTGCCAAACCGGCGACGGGCGTCGCATGCGTCCTGATCGCCAAGCAGGTGGCATGATGATCGCGATCCGGCACAGCGGCACCGGCGAGGTGCAGTTCGTCACCTCGCTGGCGGGGCACGGCGCGGGCTGGGCGCAGGTCGGCGGTGCGCTGCCGGCCGGCGTGCCGGTCGACCTGCTGACGCTGTCGGGCGGTGCGTGGGTCGAGGATCCGGCGAAGGTCCGAGCGCAGTTGCTGGCGGCGGTGAAGGCCGAGGCGGAGGCGCGCAAGATGGCGTGGCTGTCCGCCGGCGGCGCAAAGAAGGCCGAGTACGCGCAGAAGGCCGCGGAGGTGGCGTTCTTCGACAGCCTGGGTGCGACGGTGACGCTGGCGCTGGCCGCGCTCAACGCGATGCCGGCGTCGGTCAAGCAGGCCAAGTTCGGTTACGCACTCGCGGATGCGGCGGCGTTCGGCGACACGGTGCCCGATGCCGTCGCGCGGTTTCGCGCGGGCATGGGCGCGTCGACCAAGGTGCCGACGATCGCGGCGGCCGAAGCGAAAGCGTGCGCGGCACTGAAGGCCGCGACGACCGTGGCGGCGATGCGGGCCGTCGTCACCGGGGTCACCTGGCCCGCCTGAACCCCGAAAGGACAATGCCATGAAACTCGCGGCCCTGTTGCTCGCCACGATCCTGCTTGCCGGGTGCGAGGGCGATCCGTCGCCCGCGCCGTCGCCGGGCGCGACCAGCGCCAATTACGTCGACAACGACCCGCGCTGGCCGGACGGCGCGCCGAAGTGATCCCCGGCCGGCCGGCGATGGGCGCCGGCCGGCAATCCCCTGTTGACGGAGACGATGATGCACCACGATCGCGGCGCGGCCGGGGACGGCGCGCGATGACCCCGCTTGCCCATATCATCATCGTCACGTCGATCTGGACGATGATGCTGTATGGCGCGCGCTTCGCGGTCGCGTCGGGCCACTGGCTGATGCCGATCGGCGTCGCGGGCTGGCACCTCGCATGGTGCCGCGGCGACGGGCGGGTGTGCCGCGCGCGCTTTCGCGGGGCGGTCGACCAGCTGCACGTCGATCTGGCGAGCGCGATCGAGACGCCGTGGAGCGCGACGCTGTTTTTCGCCGGCTGCGTGCTGGTGGGGCTGTCGTACCTGTCCGGGTCGATGGGCGATGCGATCCGGCTGGTCAGCCTGCATCCCGATACATGGGTCGCGTTCGACGTGGTGACGGACTGCCTGACGGCGGTGCTGTCGGTGACCGGCATCAGCTTCGTGATGGCCGGTTTTTCGCGACATCGGACGGCCAGTTTCCTGGTGTCCGGAATCCTGGTCCTGACGGGCCTGGGGATTGCGGTGGTGACGCTGTGAAGGACTGGCAGGCGTATGTGCTGGCGAGCTTCGCCGTCGCCGCGGGTCAGGGCCTGCGCATCGGCCAGAAGATCGAGGCGGGCAAGCCGGTGACGTGGCGCGACATCGCGGTGCTGGCGACGTTGCTGCCGGCGTTCGGCGCGCTGGGCGGGGCGCTGGCGTCCCATTTCGCGCAGCCGGTGTGGATGGTGCTGTTCGCGGGCATCTGCGCCGGGTGGACCGGGATCGGCGCCATCAAGCTGATGCTCAAGATCCTGCCGATGCTGCTGCCCGCGCCGCTCGCGCGGATGCTGGGCGGGGATGACCCCAAGGAGGGGTGAGGCCCCTCGCAAACCGAAAGGACTGACGATGGCAAAGGAACCGCCGTGGCTGACGGCCGCGCGGGCGAAGCTTGGCACGCGCGAGGCGCCCGGCGTCGCCAACAACCCGACGATCATGGGCTGGGCCAAGCGGCTGGGCACCAAGGTGCTGGGCATGGTCTACAACGCCGACAGCGTGCCGTGGTGCGGGCTGTTCGCGGCCCAGTGCGTGACCGAGGCGGGGTTGATCCCGCCCAAGATCGCGGTCCGCGCGAAGGCGTGGGCGTCGTGGGGCGTGCCGATCAACGCCGACAATCTGGCGCCGGGCGCCGTGCTGGTGTTCGAGCGGTCGGGCGGCGGGCACGTCGGTTTCTACGTCGGCGAGCGCGCGGACGCGTACCGCGTGCTGGGCGGCAATCAGGGCGATGCGGTGACGCTGGCGTGGATCGCCAAGGATCGCTGCGTCGCGCGGCGCTGGCCGGCGAGCCGTCCGCGCATCGGCGCGCCGGTGCAGCTGGCGAGCAACGGGGAGCCGCTGTCGCGGGACGAGGCGTGACCGCCGCCCTGGCGCTGCTGCGTCGCTGCTGGTGGGCGATCCCGATCGTCGCGCTGGCGGCGGGGTGGCTGGTCGATCGCGCGCGGCTGGGCGACGTGCGGCGCACGCTGGCGAACGAGCGCGCGTCCTGGACCGCGGAGATCGCCCGCGCCGATGCCGCGCGCCTGTCGGCGGAGCGCGACTATGCCGCGCGGCTGTCGACCGCCACGGCCACCTATGCCGACCGGCTGGCCGCGCGCCAGCCGATCATCATCCGATCCACCAACACCGTGAGGGATTATGCTGCGACCCCTGCTGGCCGGGCTGTGTGCCTTGGCGCTGACCGCGTGCGCGGGATCGACGCGCTCGATGCCGAGCTTTCCGACGATCCCGACCCCGCCGGGGGCCGCGGCGGCGCCGTGCACCCCGACCCCGATGCCCCGCCAGCCGGACGGTAGCGCCACGGCCGCAGACGCCGAAGACGCGATCCGGTCGGGGCGGATCGACCTGGCCGCGTGCGAGGCCAAGCGGCGGCTCCTGTGGGAGGCGTGGCCGATCATGACGACACGAAAGGAGCAGCGGCGATGATTGCCATTCCAGCGATGCCGAGTGCGCCGGTTGCGCCTGCGGCGCCCGGTGGGGCGCCCCGGCCCTCATGGCATGGGGCCGGTCAGCTACTCGCTGCACCGGCCGGGTACGTCATCCGTACCGACGTAGACGGCGCGATCATGGTCGATGCCGATGGCGCCATTCTGGTGGAGAAAATCTGATGATCGGGATGCCTGGGCTTCCGGCCGGTCCTTCCCTTCCGGCGCTGCCGGTCGCCGGGGGACGAATGGGCGGATCGCCTTCTGTTCCCCTGCCGCGTCTTCCGGCAAAGCTGTTGCTTCATGCCATGGAATCGACCGCAACCGGCGTCATCGCGTCGGGGGGAGGATTGAGCGACGCGACGAACGGCGACAACCCGATGGGGCAGGCGACGGTGCTGCAGTTCGTCCCGCCGGCCGCGAACACGCACTATTTCCTGACGATCCCGCTGGCAGGCCCGACAGACCTTCGCGGCGGCTCGATCGAGATGACCGTCAAACATGCCGCCAACATCGGCAACCTCAGCGCGTTCGACATCGAACTGCATTCGTCCACCACGATCGGCACTCCCACGGGAGATTACAGCGGCATCCTGGGCTGGAACGACGGCGTGACGATGATGAAAAACGGCTCGACCGGTTCGGGCACAACCGCAGGTCGCTGGCAGACCGTGGCGTTCAGCACCGCGATGATCGCAGAGGGAGGGACCACCCGCGTCGCTGGCGCCGGGGCCGACCTTTCACAGATCCGCTGGATCAGGCTGCGCATTCGGTCCGCGAGCAGTCAGCCGATCGTCCAGTTCCAGTTTGGACCGATCCGTTTCCAGGCCAACCCGCTGACCAAGGCGAAGCTGATCCTGTGTTTCGACGACGGGCATATCAGCCAGTACGACACCGCTCTGCCGGCGATCCGTGCGAAGGGTTGGGCTGGCGTGCTGTTCCCCGGCGCTGTGCAGGCGGTGATCGACAGCGACGCGACCAAGCTGACGACTGCACAGCTTCAGCAGATGCAGGCCGAAGGCTGGCAGATCGCGTCGCAGGCATGGTCGGCCGAGAACGTCCAGAACCAGACCGAGGTCGATGCGCTGAAGGCGTGGATGGCCGCGCGCGGGCTGACCGGCGGCGGATTCGGGAGCTATTTTTCGGCGATCGGGCCACGGTCGCTCGCCAGCTGGCCGACCTTCCGCGACAACTACCGGGGCGTTCGATCCTTCGACAGCCCGCGCGGCCTCAATCCGCCGTTGGTGTTCGGCGAAAGCTATCCCTGGCCGGATTACGGCTGGGTCCATGCACTGGCCGCCGATGCGTCGGGCGGCGGCGCGAGCGGCTTCCGCACCGCGCACATCGACCAGACGATCGCCAACAAGGGCGTGGCGCTGATGGTGTGGCACGCCGACATGACCGGGCTGCAAGAGGTGATCGACTATGCCGACACCAAGCGCGCGCAGATCGACGTCGTGACGGAGGCTGCGCTGTTCGCCGCCTTTGCACGGCCCTGACCCCATCCGATTTTCCATAGGAGACAGTATCATGGCCGATCTTCGTTTTCGTTTGTCCCGCACGCCCATCGCCTTTGCGATCGTGGGCCAGTCCAATCAGCGCGGGCAGGTGTCGCCGACCGAGACGATCGGGGGCATGGCGTCGCGCACCGCGTTCCCGCAGGCGTTCGCAAGCCTTCGCAATCCGGGAGTGCGCTACCCGGTGGGGCCGGCGGGGTCGCTGAACGGGGGGTATCATTTCAAGATTTATGACGATCTGTGGGATTGGGGTTACAATGCGCAGATGGTCAATGCGTCGATCGGCAGCATGTCGATGCTGCGCGATGCGGCGGGCCAGATTCTCGACATCGCCGGATGGCGATCCCAGCCGGCGCGCCAGCAGCGGGCGGCGGATGTGCCCGGTGACCGCGGCTATATCGGCGACTATGGCGTGGCGAGCGGCAAGGTCTTCGTCTGCACGACCGGGCGCCGTGCCTATGCCTTCCACCAGGGGACGTTCCTGCCGAACGATAGCGGCGTAAATCAGAATCTGGATTTCATCCGGGAAGTCGGGACCAACACGACGGCGGCGTCGGCACCCGACTTTTCGGCGGCGACGGTGGGCAGCACCGTCGCCGATGGCACCGTCACATGGACCTGCGTAAGCGTCTCCACCACCTTTCTGGGCTACACCTATGGCCCGGGCGCGTGTTCGGAGACGCGAGCCGGGTTCGATCCGTTCGGCATTCTGCGGCGCTGTCATGAGGAAATGGCGCGTATCCGCAGCGCGCGCGAGCGGATCATCATATTGTGCAACGGCCAATCCGACACAGGCCAGACCAGCGGGCTGTACCAGGGCGCAATCAACAGCGTCGCTTCGTTCTTCGCCAACCGGGGCTATACGGTGCATCTCGGGCTGGCGGAGTACAGCCCGGCTGGTGGCAGCACCGCCGGGTATGAGACGCTCAGCGCGGCGCTGGCATCGTCCTACACGTTCCTAACGGGCGCGTTTTCGGCGACGCAGATCAAGCAGGGGCCGAACCTGTATCAGCTGATGGGTTCGACGGGCGACATGGCGGCCGGCGGCGCCAATTTCGTCAAGGACAGCGGGCAGGACAACATTCACCAGAACGCGCGCGGGGCGATCGAGGCCGGGCGGCTGGTCGCCAATTCGGTCAAGGCGTGGCTCCCCCAGATCGTCGACCCGGCTGTCGTCAACTGATCCAGCCCCGGATCGTCGCGATCGCGCTGATGGCCATGAGGGTCGCCAGCACGATCGCTTCGATCGGGGGGAGGCGCTTACGCATCGGGGTCGCCCTCATAGGTGATCCCTGTGCCGACCTCCTGCCCCAGCATCCGGGCGATCGGCTTGGAAAAGGCGCTTGCGCCCATCTGGTCGGTGTACGGGGCGGCGGACAGCACCTCGTACCGGTTGAGCGCGCGGTCGGCGATCGTCGTGGCGACCAGCACGCGGGCCATGTCGCGGCGCGCGATGCTGTGGTGGGTCAGATCGTTGCGGACGCTGGCGGGGACATCGCGGAGCGCGCCCGCGACGATGTAGATCAGTTCGTCGCGATCGACCTGCCTCATGGCGCCGGGGTCCACGGGTCACGCGCGCCCAGCAGCCGTTCGTCGACGTTGAGGGTGATGGCCAGCATGCGGCGCTCCTCTTCCGGCAGGCGCCTGGGTGAGCCGCGGGTGACGAACTGCTGGAGATAGGCGACGTTGCGGCCGATCTTGCACGACAGCGACGTGAGGCTTTCGCCGCGATCGGCGGCGAATCGGAGGAGGTTCTGGCGGGCGTCCATCGGCGCAGGATGACGCGGCCGGGGCGATCCCGCCAGCATTTTTGTTCTTGCGATGTTCCGCGCAATCTTTTCGCGCCGGGTCACCCGTCAGGGTTTCGCCGCCAGCCCGGCGCGGACGATCTCATCATCGGTGCGCGGGTCTGCGCGCAGGGCGTCGATGACGTCGGGCGACAGCCGCATCGTCTTGTTGCGCTTCGCACCGTCGCCCATCACCGGGCGACCGCGTCGGCGGGGCGGCTGCTGGTCGGTGTCGTCGATCGGCGCGACGGCGGGTGCCGACGCCGTCTCCCAGGTGGGGGACGGCGCTGGACGGTTACGACGCGAGCGGTTGGGGTGGTTGGCCATGTCAGTGCCCGTTGGCGACCGCCAGGAGGTTTCCGTCAAGCCCGTCGATCTGCTTGTCGCTCTGGCCATCGGCAAAGTGCCAGCCCATGACCGGATCGCGGACAAGGCGGATCGAGATTTGGGCGCGCGTCGACGGTCGGAGCAGCACGTCGATGCCATCTCCCCGGTTGTCCGGGCCGACGACGACCGCAAACTTGGCCCGGTCATGCCGCGCGACCCATACGCCGTAAGGGTCGTCCGCTTGTTCCGGCCGCGACAGGGCAACGGCGAGGGCAGTGTTCTGCGGGTCGGCAATCTTGGCCTGGATGGCGGCGATTGCTTCGCTCTGCGTCAGGATCTTGGTGGTCATTTGCCGTGGTCCTTTGTCTGTGGATCAGCGATAGGTGGGGGCGCTGCCGTGGCGATACGGGTTGTACCCTTCACCACCCTCATTGTAGCCGCGGTCAAACTTGCGCTCTGCGGCAACGCGCTTCTGCCGTTCGGCACGGCGCGGCGCATCCCAGGCGGCGTAGCGAGCGCGCTCATCGGCGCCGATCGCCCACTGGTCTGCCGTGATCGTCGCCCAGCCATTCTTGCCGGCAACGTTGATCAAGACAACCGCGACTGCCCCCGCCCGCTTGAAGGCCACCAGCTGCGGACGCAGGAAATGCGTAGAGTTCGCTTCGATGTCTGCGATCATGATCGGATTGCCGGCGCCGCGCACGTTATCGCCGGTCGCCTCGATCGACGCGCCGACCTGCGCGAGAGCGAAACGATCGGTCTGGCGGATGATGGTGGGAGTGGGCTGGAATTCGGCCATCGTCTGTCTCCGCCCCTGATCCGGCGAGGCGCCCGACCGGCTCGGTGCCGATGGACATCGGATATATGCCACAGCATAAATGCACAAGCGGTTTTTTGCTGTAGCACAAATTATTTTGAGGCGTTCGGGGATAGTTCGGGACTTCTGGTTCCCTGCGTTCCCTTTCCGATCCCTCTTGATCCCTCCGGGTCCATGAGTAGAGAGAGCGGCAACGGCAGAAATCCTAGGTTTCTAGGCGCCGGGCGCTTAGCTCAGCTGGTAGAGCGGCTCGTTTACACCGAGTAGGTCGGCGGTTCGAACCCGTCAGCGCCCACCATCTTCCATCCGTTGCAAGGTTGCTGTCCTACATCTTCCAACTTGCGCCAGCCGTGCGGTCATCGAAGGCGAGGCAGGAGCGGACATGCGCGAGCTGGTGGAACAGAGGATCGACGGCGCGGGGCGCCGCGGCGCGGTCGTCACGGGCGGGGCGCGGGGGCGCACGGTGACGGTCAATCGCCGCGAATCGGCGCTCGCGTGGCTGGCGGCGCGCGGGCTGGTGACGGCGCGGCAGAACGAGGCGGGCGAACGCCTGCGCACCGATTACGAGCGCGCGGCGCTGGGCGCGTCGGTGACGATGCAGTGGCAGCCGCGCGTCGATGGCGGATGCCGCGACGGGCTGGACCCGACCGAGGCGCAGCTGGCGGCGAAGCGGCGCTTCGACGGCGCCATCGCCGCGGCGGGCGCGGGGCTGTCCGACATCCTGTGGCGCGTCGTCTGCGCGGGCGAGGGGCTGCCCGCCAGCGAGCGTGCGCTGGGCTGGCCGACGCGCAGCGGGCGGCTGGTGCTCACGCTGGCGCTGGATCGCGTCGCCGACCATTACCGCCTGCCGTGATAGGGGCTTGCCCTGACGCGCCGGGCGGCGCACGTCGGGGCGATGCGGATACGGTTCACCAAATGCCACGGGTCGGGCAACGATTTCCCGTTGATCGACGGGCGCGCGCTGTCGCTGGACGAGGCGCAATGGGCGCAGGTGGCGCGCGCGCTGGCGGACCCGGCGGGGCCGGTCGGGGGCGACGGGCTGCTGGTGCTGACCGCCGGAGACGATACCGCTGACGGGACGGCATTCGGGATGCGGATGTTCAACCGCGACGGATCGGAGGCGGAGACGTGTCTGAACGGCCTGCGCTGCGTCGCGCGCGCGGGGTTCGAGGCGCTGGGGATCACGCGCGCGACGGTGCGGCTGAAGACCAGCCGCGCGGAGGTGGCGCGCGCGCCCGACGTCGCGACCGGCGTCTATGCAGTGCGCGAGACCGCTGGCCCGGCGACGCTGAACGTCGCCGCCTGGCCGCTGGCGGGCGATCGCGACCGGATCGTCGAGGCACCGATCGCGATGCTGCCGACCGCGCGCGCGTTCACGGCGGTGGCCATCCCCAACCCGCACCTGATCGCCTTCGTCGAGCGTATCGACGAGGAGGAACTGGTGCGCGTCGGCATGGCGTGCGAGGCGGCACCCGACTGGCTACCCAACCGCGCCAATGTGTCGTTCGTCGAGGTGCGCGGCCCCGACGCGCTGTTCGTGCGCACGTTCGAGCGCGGCGTCGGGCTGACCGACAGTTGTGGCAGCGCGATGGCGGCGTCCACCTATGCCGCGGGGCTGACCGGGCGGATCGCCGTCGCGCACGAGATCGCGGTGCTCAACCGCGGCGGGCTGGTCCGCGCCAGCGCGACGGCGGAGGGGATGGTGACGATCACCGGAAACGCCACCTGGGAATGGGAGGGCGAGGTGACGATCGACCCGGTCCATGCGCGCGCCGGCGACCTGACGGTGATCCGCCACATGGATGCGGAGATCGCCGCCTGGGCCGCGGTGGTCGACACGATTCGCTGACGACTGGCCGCTGTAGACTGGCCGCCGACGAAGCGATCGCGGCGCGGTCAGCGCGCCGCGATCACCATGTTCTTCCCACTGCGCTTGGCGGTGTAGAGCGCGTGATCGGCATCGTGGAACGCCTGTGCGGTGCGATCGCCCTCGACCGGGGCGACCCCGGCGGAGAAGGTCAGCGATCCCATCGCCTCGCCGGTTTCCTGGTTGACGAGCGAGCGCGTGCTGAGCCGTTCGCGCACCGTATCGAGCAGGTCGCGCGCCTCGAGCGTGTCCGCCTCGCGGAACAGGCAGGCGAATTCCTCCCCGCCGTAGCGCGATACGATCGCGGCCTTGCCCAGCTGCCCTTCGAGGAAGCCGGCGACGAATTTGAGCACCCGGTCGCCCGCCGGATGACCAAAGCGATCGTTGATCTGCTTGAAATCGTCGATGTCGCACAGCGCCAGCGTGGGCGGCGGGCCGTCCGCGGCCAGCGCCTCGCGCAGGTGACGCTCGAAACTGCGGCGGTTGGGCAGCCCGGTCAGGTGATCCTGCTCGGCGGCGCGGCGCGCGCTTTCTAGGTCGGCCTTGAGCTGGTCCGCCTCGCGCTGGCTGCGCTGGAGCTGTTCCTCCATCCGCCGGGTCTTTTCCACCGCCTCGCGCGTGACCGTGATGATACGGTGCAGCGCGCCGACGGGATCGCTGTCCAGGTTGGCGGCTTCGCGATCCAGCTCGTCGCCGAGATGGGTCGCGTTGGAGCGCGATTCGCCGATCATCAGGCGATAGTCGACCAGCCCGCTTTCCAGCGTCTGTGCCAGCTGCGTCAGCGCTTCCGGCGTCAGTTCATCGGCGGCGCGCGATTCCAGGATGCGCGCGACGTCGTCGTCGAGAAGCGCCGCGCCGCTCTGAAGATGCGTCGCCACCGCCTGCGCGATGTCCCAGTCCTCGCCGGAGATATAGGCGTGCGCCACCGCGAAATTGGCCGGCGACGGGGCCAGGCCGTTGCGGAACAGGAAATCGCCGATGTCGTCGTACAGGCGACGGTGCACGGCGCCGCGGCCGCTGTCGCGCGGCGGTTGATCGTGATCCTCGACGGCGGCCGCCGCACCGGCGACGTCGGGCGACAGCCAGGCAAGCAGCCGGTGGCGGGGCGAAACGGATGTCCGCATCGGATCAGGCCCCCATCGCCAGGGGCGTCGGCGCGGCGGGCGCGGCGCTGGCGCGCGGCGGGGTGCGGCCGGTCCTGACGGCTTCCATCACCTGCGGCCAGGCATCGCTGAACCAGTAGCTGCCCCGTTCGGTGCGGTGCACGGTATCCTCCGACCGCGACCGCGCGGTATCCAGGTCGCGCTGCGGCACGAACGCCTGCGTCGGGATGTCGAAGAACGCGCGGACCACCGGCAGCGTCGGGTCTTCGTCGTTCACCGCGGTGACGATCGCCAGCTGGTTGCTGCGCAGCCGCACCAGCGTGCCGACCGGGTAGATGCCGATGCTCTCGATGAAGATCGCCAGCAGTTCGGGATCGAAATGCCCCGTCCACGACGACATGCGGGACAGCGCTTCGCTGGGCGACCACGGGCGCTTGTACGGGCGATCGGAGGTGACCGCGTCATAGACGTCGCAGATCGCCCCCATGCGCGCGTGGAGGCTGAGCTGCGCCGCGCTCAGCCCGTGCGGATAGCCGCTGCCGTCGATCCGTTCGTGGTGATGCAGGCACACGTCGAGGACCGGCGGCGCGACCCCGTCGCTTTCCAGGAGCAGCGCATGTCCCTTGACCGGATGCGTCTGCACCACGCTGAATTCGTTCGGCTCCAGCTTGCCGGGCTTGTCGAGCAGCGCGCTGGGCACCGCCATCTTGCCGATATCGTGGAGCATCCCGGCCATGCCGAGGTCGCGGACCTCATCCTCCGGCAGCCCCATGCGGCGCGCGAGGTTGATGAGCAGGGCGCAGACCGCCACCGAATGGAGGTAGGTGTATTCGTCCTTGTTCTTCAGCCGCGTGACCTTGATGATCGCGGTCGAATCGCGCGCGACCGAGGCGGCGATCTCATCGACCAGCGGCGAGATGGCGGCGGCGTCGACCGCGTGGCCCAGCCGCACTTCGGAGAACATCCGCGATACCGCTTCCTTCGATCGTTCGACGGTCTCGCGCGCGCGGTCCAGCTCGGTCGCCGGACGGCGGCGGGCGCGCCGCTCCGGCCCGTTATAGGGCGCAGCGGGGGCGAACGCCGCGGGTGGCTCCGATTCCTCCGGCGGATCGACGACGACAGCGCAGGCGGTCGCGGCGCCGGCGTCGGCCGGGCCGACGCCGCGGCTCGTATCGATAACGATCTCCGCGATCCCCGCGTCGACCAGCTTGTCGATCTGCGCCTGTCGCGTCAGTAGAAGTTGCGAGCGCCAGAAGGGACTCGCGAGCCAGCCGCCGTCCACCATATGGACGAACATTCCGACCCGTGCCTCCGACGTCTTGATCTTGATTAGCACCTTGCGCCCCCCGCCATGACCCGGCTTGTGAACCGAGGTTGCTTAATGACGATTTACGAAGGGGTCTTAGGTTCATCAAATCGGGTAATTCATAAGGAATCGCCGCGGACCGCCGGGGCGATGACATGCGGAACGAAGCGCGCGCCATTCCCGGTGATGAGCCCGTCCTCGCGAATGCCCATGCCGGCCGGCTCGCCACCCACGACCCAGCTGCCGATGACGGGGAAGATACCCGGCGCGGGCTGGGGCAGAGGGTAGAGTTCCTGAAAGACGTATCCCTCGTCGCCATAATCGCCGCCGGTTTCGGCAACGATCGTGCCGGCGCGGCGAAGCGAGACGTTCGCCCCCTCGCGCGCGAGCAGCGGCTTGGCCACCGCGTCCGCGTCGGCAGGTGGTGACCAGGCGGCGGCGAGCAGATTGGGGTGTCCGGGAAACAGATCGTCCAGCACGGGCAGGATGCCCTTGTTCGACCAGATCATCTTCCACACCGGTTCCAGCCACCGCGTCTCGCCGTGCGCCAGGCTGTCGAGCAACTGGGGTGCGAACGCTTCGTTGGCGAGCCATTCCCACGGGTACAGCTTGAACAGCGCCGCGATCCGCCGGTCGCCGGTATCGACGAAGCAGCGTGCGTCCCCGTCCCATCCGAGATCGTCGATCAGGATCGGCACCGTGGCCAGCCCGGCGCGCTGCGCGGTGTCGCGCAGATAGGCGGTGGTGACGGCATCCTCATCATCGGCGACATGCGCGAAGTGGACGGTCGCGGGCAGGTCGCCGCGAAGCGCCGACCAGCGTGCGACCAGTCGATCGTGGATGCTGTTGAACTGGTCGGCGTGCGGAAACCGTTCCTCCTTCCACGTCCACTGGATCACCGCCGCCTCCAGCAGCGAGGTCGGCGTGTCGCAGTTGAACTCGAACAGCTTCGGCGCGCCCTGGCCGTCATAGCCCAGGTCGAACCGGCCATAGTCGAGCGCGGGCGGTTCGGCGTTCCACGCATCGGCGATCGGGCCATGGAACGCCTCCGGGATGCCGAACCGGCGCAGCATGGCGCGATCGCCGACGATCGCGTCGCCCGCGACCAGGAAGAGGCGGTACAGCTCGGCGGTGGCGGCCTCGATCGTGGCGACCTGCGCGGGCGTGAAGCGGTAGCAGGCGGCCTCGTTCCAATAGGGCCGTCCATCGGCGGTATGCCAGATCAGCCCCTCCGCCTCGACCGTCGCGCGCCAGCCCCGGCGCGGTTCGATCGTCTCGCGGATCATGCGTGGATGCTGCCGAAGCGGTGCGCCGAGGAGCCGAAGCCGCCGCGCGCCACCGCCGCGGCGCGCGTCATCGCGGTGGATGCCGGCGCGCGGTAGAAGGTCGATCCCGCGGGACGCGACCACGATCCGCCCGTCGCCCGCTCGCCATAAGCGGGGATCCCGCTGTTGCGGCCGAGATAATACCACAGGAAGCCGCTGCCACGGCCGCCGGCGTGGCGACGGTCGCAGCGGTCGTCGGGAACGCGGTTGCCCGACCGGTCCGTGCAGACGGCGGTGTCGCGCTGCGCGGTCCAGTCGTCGCGCTGGCCGCATCCCGACAGGAGCAGCGCGGCGGCGACGCCGGTGGTGATGGTCAGATCCTTCTTCATGCACGTCCCCCAGGGTCCGGCGCCGTTGATCGGTCATGTGCGGGCCGCGTTCAATGGCCTTGCCGCGGATCGGGCAGGCGGACCGGCGCGCCATGACGCGCGGGGTGGGGTGCTGGCGATCGCGGAAC
>NZ_LSJO01000177.1:0-290 GCF_001556735.1 Sphingomonas sp. CCH9-F2
CGGGCGGGCGGGCGGTGACGATCTGGTCGCCACCGTCGGGCAGCTGAAAGTGTCGCCCGGCGCGGCGAACGTGATCGCCGGCGCGGTCGCCTTCACCATCGACGTGCGATCGCCCGACGCGGCGGTGCGCGATGCCGCCGCGCAGGACATTCTGGCGGCGGCGCGAGAGATTGCGGCGCGGCGCGGCGTCGGTTTTTCCGCGACGCCGATCCACGATCTACCCGCCAGCCCGTGCGACGCGGCGCTGACCGACCTGATGGCGGACGCGCTGGCGGCGTGCGGCCACCCGC
>NZ_LSJO01000178.1:0-913 GCF_001556735.1 Sphingomonas sp. CCH9-F2
TCGCAAGCGCGGCACCGGCAAGGGCGAGATTCTTGAACATGGTCGTTCTCCCGTTTTCCTGTTCCGGTCGGCGGGCCTCCCGGTCGATGAAGCGGTTATGGCCGAGTCGCATTGAGCCGACCCTGAATGCGTCCGTTATCCGCGGTTCATCCTTTCCTGCCGCGCCCGGCGCGCTACAGCCCCGGTGATGCGCTGGCCGATCGCCTTCATCGCCGTGCTGGCGCTGGTTCCGCCGTGGAGCGGCGAGCCGCGCCGTCCGATGATTCGCGACGACGTGACGGTGCGCGCGGCCCGCTACATCCCACCCGGCGGCTGGCCGGCGCGGGTGGGCGATCTGGTGCCGGTGGGGGCGCTGTCGCTGTCCGCCGACGATCCGGCGTTCGGCGGCTTTTCCGCGCTGGCGCTACGCGACGGGCGCGCGCTGCTGCTTGGCGACGGCGGCAATATGGTGTGGCTGCGGATCGCGGGTGGGCGAATCGCGACGTTGGGCGCGCGGACCCTGCGCGATGGTCCGGCGGAGGGCTGGCTGCGCACCGATCGCGACAGCGAGTCGCTGGCGGTCGATCCCGCGACCGGGCGGATGTGGATCGGTTACGAGCGCGCCAATGCGATCTGGCGCTATACCCCCGATCTGACGGTCGAGGCGCATCACGCGCCGCCCGCGATGGCGCGCTGGCCCGACAATACGGGTGCCGAATCGCTGGTGCGGCTGCCGGACGGTCGCTTCCTGGTGATTCGCGAGGGGCGCGGCGGGCGCGAGCGGGGGCATGAGGCGCTGCTGTTCGCCGCGGATCCGGCGGCGCCGGGCACGCGCGTCGCGACCTTGCGCTATCGCCCGCCTGCCGGATCGGTGCCCAGCGACGCGGCGCTGCTGCCCGACGGCGACCTGATCGTCGTCAACCGCCGCTGGCGC
>NZ_LSJO01000179.1:0-1647 GCF_001556735.1 Sphingomonas sp. CCH9-F2
GGCTGGACCCCGCCGACGTCGGCCGCGACATCCGCGGCGAGCTGGCGCGCGGCGCGATGCCGATCCGCCAGCACCATATCGAGGAGATCGCCGATCCGGCGCGCGGGCCGTCGCGCGGGGTGGTGATCGTCGCCGCCGGGCTGGCGCTGGCGGTGCTGGTGCTGGGGCTGTTGTGGCTGTCCACCGGCATGATGCGCGGCACGCAGGAGGCGCCGGCGACGGCCGCGTCGCCCACGCCCGTCGCGGCCAGCCGCCCGGTCCCCGCCGCCAGCACCGCCGCCCCCGCGGGCAAGGTGGTGCTGACCGCGCGCGACGAGGTGTGGATGCGCGTCTATGACGCCAACAACCAGACGCTGTTCCTGGGCACCAAGAAGAAGGGCGAGACGTTCGAGGTGCCCGCCACCGCCGACCGTCCGATGATCAACGTCGGCCGGCCCGACCAGCTGGCGATCACTGTCGACGGGCGCGAGGTGCCGGCGCTGGGCGACGGGAAGCGGGCGATCAAGGATGTCGGCATCAGTGCCGCGGCACTGGCGGCGCGCGGCGGCGGCGCGGCGACGCCGGCGACGCCGGCGGCGGCCCCGACGGCGCGCGCGACCGGAACGACGGGCGGCGTGCCCGCGGCGTTCCAGTCGCCCGCACCGGCCGCTTCCGCACGGGCCGGCTCCGCCTCTTCCGCGGGGAACACGCCGGACTGAGTCGCGCGAATCCTGCTTCAGGCTGGCGACAGCCATGGGGGGGTGATTATGGTCGCCGGATGAGCGACGCCGGGGGTATCAAGGGCATGAACAGGTTTCTAATCGGGGCGGGCACGGCCGCCATGCTGGCGACGGGCGCGGCGGTACCGGCCGGGGCGCAGCAGGGCGCCCCACTGGAGGGCCGCGTCGGCCGGCTGGAGAGCGAGATGCGCGCGGTGCAGCGCAAGGTGTTCCCGAACGGCGCCGCGCAGATGGTGGAGCCGCAGATCGCGCCGTCCACCCCGGCCCCGTCGCCGGTCGGCGTGCCGGCCAGCAGCGCGGTCGCCGACCTGTCGTCGCGCGTCACCTCGCTGGAACAGCAGATGGCGTCGATGACCGGGCAGATCGAGCTGACGCAGCACAAGCTGCGAATGCTGGAGGAGCAGTTCACCGCCTATCGCACCGCCACCGACGCGAAGCTGGCGGCCGGTGCCGCCCCGGCGTCGCCCGTGCCGGCGGCCGATGTGGCCGCCACCGGTGACGTGCGCGTGCCGACTGCGCCGCGCCCGGCGCCCACGCCGACCGCTGCCGTCGCCGGCGTGGAGAAGCCCGATACCGGCGACGCAGCGGAGGATGCGTATCTCTACGGCTATCGCCTGTGGGCGGCGAAGAAATACCCGGAGGCGCAGGCGCAGCTGAAGAAGATGGTCGCGGATTTCCCCAAGAGCCGCCGCGCCAGCTTCGCGCAGAACCTGCTCGGCCGCGCCTATCTGGACGACGGCAAGCCCAGCCTGGCGTCGATCGCCTTCTACGACAATTACAAGAAATACCCGGATGGCGAGCGTGCGCCCGACAGCCTGTTCTATCTGGGCAGCGCGTTGATGAAGCTCAACAAGCCGGCGGATGCGTGCAAGGTCTATGGTGAGTTGACCGACGTGTACGGCGACAAGATCTCGGCGGGCATGAAGGC
>NZ_LSJO01000018.1:0-999 GCF_001556735.1 Sphingomonas sp. CCH9-F2
TGGCGGTGTCGGCGATGAACCCCGCCGCCATGACGAACGCCAGCGTCGCCTTGTCGTTGAAGCCCAGCGCCCGCAGCATGGCGATGACGATCGGCGTCAGGATCAGCGCCGCGCCGTCGTTGGCGAACAGCGCGGACACCGCCGCACCGAGCAGCACGATCAGAACGAACAGCCGGCGACCATGCCCCCTCCCCCAGCGCGCGACATGGAGCGCCGCCCATTCGAAGAATCCGGTTTCATCGAGGAGTAGGCTGATAACGATGATCGCGACGAACGCGGCTGTTGCGTTCCAGACGATGCCCCACACCACCGGCACGTCGGACAGCGTGACGACGCCTGCAAGCAGCGCCACGACGGCCCCGCCCATCGCGCTCCACCCGATCCCGAGGCCTTTGGGTTGCCAGATGACGAGCGCGATCGTCGCAACGAAGATCAGGACAGCAAGGAGCATCAGGCGACGCGCTGGCCCGATGCGTCCACCACTTGCTCGCCGTCTTCCTTTGCGAACGCTCCGAGCTGATTGGTCGGCAGCAGGTCGAGCACGGCTTCGGAGGGCCGGCAGAGCTTCACGCCGAGCGGCGATACGACCAGCGGCCGGTTGATGAGGATCGGATGCGCCATCATCGCGTCCACCAGCGCGTCGTCGGATAGCGACGTGTCGCCCAAGCCCAACTCCGCATAGGGCGTCCCCTTCTCGCGCAGCAGTTCGCGGGGTGTCATGCAGGCGCGATCGATCAGCTCGACCAGCAACGCGCGGGCTGGAGGGGTTTTCAGATACTCGACCACGTGCGGCTCGATGCCGGCGTTGCGAATAAGGCCGAGCGTGTTGCGCGACGTGCCGCACTCGGGGTTGTGATAGACGACGACATCGACGGCCACAGGGCGTCCTTTCAGCAGCAGGGGGTGAGTTCGGCGACGAGCGGCGCGCACAGCTCCGCATTGCCGGCGCAGCAGTCCTTGACGAGGAACAGCGTCAGCGCGCGCAGGCCGTCCAGATCG
>NZ_LSJO01000180.1:0-4814 GCF_001556735.1 Sphingomonas sp. CCH9-F2
GTGTCGGCATAGTGGAAATTGGTGGGCGACGGGTGCAGGCGGAACGCCTGTTTCAGCGATACCCAGTCCTTCGCCAGGTTGATCGCGATCATCGAGAAGGCGCCGCTGCCGCCCGGCTGCATCCCGATCGACCCCAGCACGGTCGCGCGGCGCTTGCCCGGATCGTGGCTGATGACCGGCCCCTGCGCCGCATAGCGCAGGGTGGCGGATTGCGGCGCGGCGCCCTTCACCGCGATCTCCACTTCCACCTTGTCGAAGCGTTTCCAGACCCCGGCGTGGCGATAGCGTTCGGCGTCCTCCGGGTGGAGTTCCAGGACGAACAGGTCCTGCTGGTCGATATGGAAATTGGTGCGGCCGAACGCGAACCGGTCGGTATGCCCCTGCATGATGCCGGGCAGGCCGGGCGCGCCGCCGCCGATCACGTCCAGCCCCGGCGCGGTCAGGTGCGCGACATGGCGCGGGCCGAACCCGCCGATGCCCAGATGCGGATCGTTGGCCAGGATCGGGCGGCCGGTGGCGCTGCGCGACGGCGCGACGGTCCAGGCGTTGCTGCCGGCGTTGGCGCGTTCCAGCGGCGATCCGGGGCCGGCGGGATCGCGCACCGGGGTTTCCGGTCCGAACGGCAACGCGCCGAGGTTCAGGACGCCCATGTCCGCTTCGGACACCGCGGCGACGTCCAGCCCGGCGGGGATGCGCATGACGTGCGCCGGGCGCAGCGGCGCGACGACCGCGTCCAGGTCCAGCAGCCCCAGCGCGGCGAGCCGCGCGCGGCGGATCTCGTCATCGACATTGCCGATCGACGCGCCGCGCGCCAGCACCAGGTCGCGCACGTCCCAGCGCAGCGGGCGCACGTTCAGGATCGTATATTCCGCGGGTAGCAGCGACGGATCGGCGGTCACTTCATCGATGCGTGCATTGATCCCGGCGCAATAGGCGCGCGCGCAGGCCAGCACGTCGGCCGGCACGCGCGCCAGTTCGGCATCCAGATCGCCCCGATAATGGAACAGCAGCGCATTGGCGTCATAGCGCGCGAAATCGGCGCCGAACGCCTCCGCCATCCGCCCCATCTCGCGCCGGTGGCCGAAATCGATCTGGAACAGCCGGTCGCGTGCGACGACATAGCCCTGCCCGAAAAAGGCGTCGGGGATCGAGCCGGCGCGGATGTGCGGCACGCCCAGCCGGTCGTCGACGATCTCGATCGGGGCGCCCGGCCCGGCGACGGTGACGCGGCGCACCGCCGCCGATGCGGCGGGCGACCGCTCCGCCCCCGCACGGGCGCGGCAGGCGGGGGCCAGCGCGGCGATCGCGACCGAGCCGAGCAGCACCGAGCGGCGGTCGCACAGGGTGCGGGTAGGGGAGGGGCGGGCGAACATGGGCATGGCTTCCGCTGCTGTGCCGGCCAAGGCTAATGCGCGGCGTGGCGCGCCGTCCATATGACAAGCGGTGGGCCGGGCATAAGGCATGGCTATGGCATGTCGTTCGGCGGCTGCCGATGTGCGATGGTATAGGCCGCGTCTATGGTCTGGCGAAGCGATGGAAGCGACGGAGCGCTTGACGCTGATTGACCGCGACCGGCACCTTCCGGTTCCGACACCCGTCAGGAATCCGGCAGAAAACGACCGGACAGCGGGACGATGTCGTCGCGGGAGGCGCCACAGCAAGGCCGCCGAACGGGCGGCCAGCGCGCCAATAGGGGGCTTTAATGACGGTTCAAAGGCAGTTCGAGCGCCGCAAGGCTTTTCTCTTCGGGTTCAGCAGCCTGGCGGCGCTGGCGCTGGCCGTTCCGGCGACGGCGCAGACGCAGCCGAGCAGCACGGCGACCGTCCAGACGCCCGAGCCGACGACCGGTCCGGAGCCGGCCGGTCCCGACGTCGTCGTCACCGGCACGCGCATCGTCCGCGACGGTTTCCAGTCGCCGACCCCACTGACGGTGCTGACGCTGGAGGATATCCAGAACAGCTCGCCGTCGAACAACATCGCCGATTTCGTCAACCAGCTGCCGTCGATGGCCGGTTCGACGCGCCCGTCCAACTCGCGGCTCAACCTGTCGAGCGGGCAGGCGGGCATCAACGCGCTGAACCTGCGCAACCTGGGTTCGGAGCGGACGCTGGTGCTGCTCGACGGGCGGCGCTCGGTCGGGTCGACGGTGACCGGGCTGGTCGACGTCAACACCATCCCGCAGATGCTGGTGAAGAGCGTCGAGGTCGTCACCGGCGGCGCCTCCTCCGCTTATGGGTCGGACGCGGTGGCGGGCGTCGTCAACTTCGTCCTCGACAAGAAGTACAAGGGGCTGAAGGTCCAGATCGACAATGGCGTCACCGACAAGGGCGACGGCTACAATTACTCGATGGCGGTCGCGGCGGGTACGTCGTTCGGCAGCGACGGGCGCGGGCACATCCTGCTGTCGGGTGAGGTCGCGCACGCCGACGGAATCTTCCAGGTCGATCGCGACTGGAACGCTACCGGCTACGTCCGCATCCAAGACCCGAACTGGACCACCAGCAGCACGACCCCGCGCTACCTGATCCGCCGGCAGGTGGGCGCTGCCAATTCTACGCCGGGCGGCCTCATCACCAATTCCGCCGCCGCAACCGGATCGGGAATCGCCGCCAACAGCCTGCGCGGCATCTATTTCGGGGCGAACGGGCAGCCGCTGCAATATCAGTACGGGGCGCTGACCTTCCCGTCTCCGACCGGCAGTGCGGCACCGTCGCTGACACAGGGCGGGTCGTGGCAGGTCAACGATTCGGGCCGGCGCATCGGCCTTGCCCCCGAAGACGACCGCTACGGCCTGTTCGGCCGGCTTAGCTACGAGGTCGGCGACGGCATCGAGCTGTTCGCCGAAGGGTCATACAACCGGCAGAAGATCTTCTTCAACGCCGGTCCCAATCTGGCGACCGGCATCGTCCTGAACGCCACGGGATGCGGGACGGCGGCCAGCGCGGCCGCGGCGCCGGCGACCTGCAACGCCTTCCTCTACAACACGCTCGGCCCGGCGGCGCTGCGCGGGATCACCAGCGTGACGGTGGCGACCACCGCTGCCGACCTGCCGTTCCGCGCGGTCGACAACCGTCGCGCGGTGCAGCGTTACGCGGTCGGCGCGAACGGTGAGACCGAAGCGTTCGGCAGCCCCGCGACCTGGAACGTCTATGCCCAGTACGGCCGCGCCGAACTGCGCGAGCAGCTGCGCAACATCATGAACGTTGCGCGGATGAACAACGCGACCGCGGCGGTGTTTGCGCCGGCGGGCAATGCCAATGGGTATGCCGCGGGGTCGATTCAGTGCGCGATCAACGTCGATGCCAGCGCGACCAACGACGACCGTGCCTGCGTCCCGCTCAACCGGCTGGGGATAGGTGTCGCCGATCCCGCGGCGATCAACTACGTCCTGGGCGACCCGTATCGCGACGAGGTGGTCGAGCAGTATAACGCCGGCTTCAACGTGTCGTTCAACCCGTTCCGTACCTGGGCCGGGGACGTGAGCGTCGCGGTGGGCGCGGAATATCGGAAGGAGAAGATCACCGGCTTCGTCCCGGACCAATTCCAGCCGGTGCCGATTCGCAATGCCGCCGGCGCGCTGACGGGCGCGACGAACCGCTGGTCGGTGGGCAATTACCTGCCCACCAACGGCAGCTACGACGTCAAGGAAGCGTATCTCGAAACCGTCGTGCCGCTGGGCCTGGGGATCGAGTTCAACGGTGCGGCGCGCGCGACGCGCTATTCGACCGCGGGCTATGTCACAACGTGGAAGGCGGGCGCGACGTGGCAGCCGATCGACGACATCCGGTTCCGCGTGACCCGGTCGCGCGACATCCGCGCACCCAACCTGAACGAGCTGTACCAGGCGGGTACCGCCAACAGCGACGCCGTGACCAACCCGGGCTTCCCCGGCAGCAGCCCGGCGTTCGTGCCGGCGGGTCAGCCGCCGCAGTCGGGCTACAGCTATTCCGGCTTCGGCACCGGCAATCCCAACTTGCGCGCGGAAGTGGCGAATCAGTGGAATGCCGGCGTGGTGCTGTCACCGCGCTTCCTGCCGGGCTTCAACATGTCGGTCGACTATTTCGACATCAAGATCGACAACGGCATCAGCACGTTCAGCGCGCAGCAGATCGTGAACCTGTGCTTCCAGAACCAGCAGGCGTTCTGCGATGCGATCTCGATCGATGCGGCGCGCACGCAGAACCCGGCGCAGCCGTACCTCATCATCCGCAACCAGCCGTTCAACGCGGCCACGCAGAAGGTGCGCGGCGTCGACATCGACGCCAGCTACCGCCTGCCGCTGGACAAGGTCTTCGCGAACAGCGACGGCACCTTCACGCTGCGCGGCGTGGCGACCCGCTATATCGAGAACCGCTTCGACAGCGGCGTGCCGGGGACGGTGGTACTCAATTCGGTGGGCGTGAACGGCGGGCAGTCGACCACGCCGACGTGGATTTTCCGCGCGACCGCCGCCTATGACACGCCCAGCTTCTCGATCACCGCGATCGGTCGCGGGGTCAGCGCGGGCAAATATGTCGCCAACGGCATCGAATGTTCGAACAATTGCCCGGCGAACGACCCCAATTTCTTCACCTACGACCAGAACCGTGCATCGGGGCTGTTCTATGCCGATCTGAACCTGACGCAGAAGATCGACATGGGCGGGGCAGAGGCGCAGTTCTTCGTCAATGTCACGAACGTGTTCGATCGCTGGCCGATGCTCCTGCCGGAAACCGGGCTGGCTGCGAATTCGACCTATTCGGACCTCCTCGGCCGGTCGTTCCGGTTCGGCATCCGCATGCAGACCAACTGATCCGATCGACAGGGAGAGGCGG
>NZ_LSJO01000181.1:0-3385 GCF_001556735.1 Sphingomonas sp. CCH9-F2
CCGCCGCATCCTGCCGCTGCCGCTCACCGGCGTGCTGGCCAGCGCCGGGCTGCTGGCACCGCTGGTGCTCACCCCGCCCGGGCGGGCGGGCCCGTTCGTGGCGGGCATCCTGCTGCTCAATATCGGATCGACCGCGATCATCATCCGCTGTTCGGGCGCGGCCAGCGCCGCCGGGGACGGCGCCTTGTTCCGCCGCTTCGTCGCCTGCACCCACCCGCTGGGGATGATCGCCGGCCCGCTGCTCGGCGCCGCGCTGGGCGGGGCGGCCGGACCGGCCGGGCTGGCGGCCGGCGCGGTCGCCTCGCTGGCGCTCGGATGCGCCGCGCTGGTGGTGGCGGCGCGCCATGCGGCGGTGTTTTCGCAGCTGCAAAAAATATCGCCCGCCCCGCTTGACGAAAACTGGACGGATGTACAGACTTTGCCGCGATCGACGGGGGGACGGGCAAGATGATGACGATGCTTCGGGCGACGGCGGCCAGCGCGATCGCCGCCACCGCTTTGCTGGCCGGCGCCACGGCGGCACCGGCCCAATCCGCTCCGGAGCTTCAGCCGGAAACGTCGGATACGATGCGGGCCGATCCGCCCAACCCCAACTGGTTCTATGTCGAGGGCGGGTGGGACTCGCCGGGCACCAGCATCTTCGACGGGCAGACCGGCAAGATGAAGGGGCTGGTCGATACCGCCCGGCTGACCGATTTCGCGATCGATCCCGCCGGCCGCTATTATTACGTCGCCGAATCGCTGTGGAGCCGCCGCGATCGCGGCACGCGCCAGGACATGGTCACCGTCTACGATACGCGCGACATGAAGCGTCAGGCGGAGATCGCGATTCCCGGCCGCATCCTGATCGGCGCACGAAAGAACAATTTCGTCATCAGCAACGACGGCCGCTGGGCGTTCGTGTACAATCTTGATCCGGCCTCCTCGGTCAACATCGTCGATCTGGCGGCGCGAAAGTTCCACGCCAACGTCGAACTGCCCGGCTGCGCCAGCATGATGCCCAATCCGGGCATCGGCTTTTCCGCGCTATGCTCCGACGGGTCGCTGGCGACCGTCAACGTCACCGGGAAGAAGCCGGCGATCACCCGCACCGCCCCGTTCTTCCAGGCGACCGACGATCCGATCTTCGACAATTACGCCTATGACCTGGCGAAGAAGCAGGCGGTGTTCCTGACCTATACCGGGCTCGTCTACACCGCCTCCATCGCCGCCCAGCCGGTCGTGACGCAGCCCTTCTCGATCCAGGCGGCGGCGGGCCTGCGGCCCGGCGACACCAAACCGCTCGACATCAACTGGATGCCCGGCGGGCGCCAGCCGATGGCGCTCCACCGGCCGTCCGGGCACCTGTTCGTGCTGATGCACATGGGCGAGATGTGGACGCACAAGGAATCGGGGACCGAGATCTGGGAAGTCGATCTCGCCGCGAAGAAGGTGGTGCGCCGCCTGCCGCTCAAGGAGCCGATGAACAACATCGCGGTGACGCAGACGGCGACGCCGCTGCTGTTCGTCGACGGCGAAGGGCGCAAGGGCTGGATCATCGATCCCGTCACGGGCGAGAAGAAGCACGAGATCGAGAACGCCGGCGGCGGCGTCATCACCGTCGTCGATCCGTCCTGACCATGGCGGGCGCCGACGGTCTTGCCATTGCCGGCCTGGCCGCCTCGATCGGGGTCGGGCTGATCTTCGCGGCGGCGGGGATCGGCAAGCTGCGCCACGCCGCGCTGATGGACGGCGTGGTGGCCAATTACCGGCTGCTGCCCCCCGCGCTGGTCGTGCCGGTCGCGCGCATCCTGCCCTATGCCGAACTCGCGATCGCCGCCGGGCTGCTGTCGGGCATCCGCCCGTGGCCGCAATGGGTCGCCGCCGCGCTGCTCGCGCTGTTCGGCGCGGCGATGGCGGTCAATATCCGGCGCGGGCGCACGCATATCGATTGCGGCTGCGGGCTGTCGGCGCTGCGCCAGCCGCTCGATCGCCGGCTGGTGGTGCGCAACCTGGTGCTGGCCGCCGCGCTGCTGCCGGCCGCGCTGGCCGGGCGGGTCGATGGCGCGGCGGGCGTGGTGGTCGCGGGCGCGGGCGGCGCGGCGCTGTTCCTGTTCTATCTGGTGTTCAACGCGATCGGCGCGCTGTCGCGCCGGCCGGCGACCGCCCTGGGGAGGTAATCGACGATGATGACGGCATTGATGGTGTCCCAGATCCTCTCCTGGCTGCTGATCCTGGCGATGGGGTTCGCGCTGCTCGCGCTCGCGCGGCAGGTCGGCGTGCTGCACCTGCGCGTCGCGCCCGCGGGGGCGCTGACCACCGCCGGGGGGATCGGCACCGGCGATCGGGCCGCCGCGATCGAGGCGTCGCTGCTGGACGGGGGCAGGACCGTCGTCGGCGGCGCGGCGCCCGCCGCGGGGCTGCGACTGCTGATGTTCGTGTCGGCGCAATGCCCGCTGTGCAAGGCAATGATCCCGACCGCCAAATCGTTCGCGCGCCACGAACGGGTGGCGCTGACCTTCGTCGGTGACGACGATCCGGCGGCGCAGCGCGCGCTGATCGCGCAGCAGGGGATCGACGCCTATCCGTTCGTCAACGGGCCGGAGGTCGGGCAGGCGTTCGGCGTGTCGAAGCTGCCGTTCGCGGTGCTGCTCGATGCCGACGGCGTCGTCCTGTCGAAGGGGCTGGTGAACAGCCGCGAGCATCTCGAAAGCCTGGTCGTCGCGCACGAAATGGGGATCGCCTCGGTCCAGGATTACATCGCCACGCTGAAGGTCGAGGCGGCCTGAACGGCGTCAAACGGGGGATTGGGCACATGAAGCTTTTCGATGCGGACGCCATCGGGGAAACGATCCTGCGCAGGCTGGCCGGGCGCACGTCGCGCCGCGGCATCCTGTCGCGCGCCGGGCTGGCGCTGGTCGCCGCGCCAGTGTTCCCGCTGCTGCCGGTCAGCCGCGCACAGGCGTCCAAGCCCGATCGCTCGGCGGAGGCCAGGACCGCCTTTGCCCGCAATGCGCAGGCCAAGGACGATACCAAGTGCGATTACTGGCGCTATTGCGCGATCGACGGCGCGCTGTGCACCTGCTGCGGCGGCGGCATCCACAGCTGCCCGCCGGGCGCGGAGCCGTCGCCGGTGTCGTGGGTGGGCACCTGCATCAACCCGGATGACGGCAAGGCGTATCTGATCGCCTATCGCGACTGTTGCGGAAAGCCGTCGTGCGGCCAGTGCGGGTGCGACAACACCGATCGCGAAACGCAGCTCTACACGCCGCAGCTCAACAACGACGTCATCTGGTGCTTCGGCACGTCCAGCATGGAATATCACTGTTCCACCGCAGTGCTGGTCGGCGCGGCGGGCTAGGGCGATGCGCGGCGGCGGGGGCGCAGCGGGGCGGCGGCTCGTCGC
>NZ_LSJO01000182.1:0-15973 GCF_001556735.1 Sphingomonas sp. CCH9-F2
GCCAGGACGACGGCTCGTACAACGTCGTGTGGCAGCGCGCCCAGAAGCGCCGCGACGTCGGTGCCGCGCTCGGGGTCAAGGCGGACGATGGCGAACCCGCGCTGCCTTTCACCGCCGATGGCCGTGACGTGGCGACCTCGGGCGCAGGCGATGACACCGGAGACGGGCTGGGTGCCAGCACCGCGCCGGTCGACGAGAGGGTCTGACCGGCATCGGGCGGCGCTGACGCGTCGCCCGTATCGCCACCTCGACGGGGATCGCTTCATCGCCGAAGCGGTCCCTGTTGCCGTTAGTGCCTGTTGCAGCCGCGCGGTCCGTGGTGTACGGATTGTCTTCCGTTTTACGGAAGATACGGATTCCCATGTAACAGAAAGATGGCCGTTACAACATTGGCAGGACCAGATGAGGGTCCCATCCTGGAGGGACGCAGGGCTTAATCGATCCCCGGCCGCGTAACGAAAGATGAGGGAAACCATGACCCCTACAATCGAAAAGGCCAGATCGACCGACGTGTCGAAGCGGTTCGGCTTCTATTACGACGAGGCGATGACGCATCCGATCGCAATCGAGCGCAACGGCGCTGCCCGCGTGGTCATGCTACCCGCCTCCGAGTTCGAACGCTTGTCCCGCCTCGATCACCTCGCGCTCTCGCCGCAGGAGTTGAGCGATGAAGCCATCCACGCCATCAGGACCGCGACGCCCAGCGCCGGGTCCGTCCAGAACGATCAGTACGTCGATTGAACCGCAAGCCGGTGACCTGATCTGGTATTTCTACCTCTGGCGGCATGAACATAACCGGGGCGACGAGGACGGCTCGAAACTCCGCCCCTGCATGGTGGTTGGCAGCTATCGCTCAGCCGGAAGGCTCCGTGTCCTGATGGTGCCACTGACGACGCGCGATTATTCACCGGCTGCATCCATCCCTCTGCCGCCGCGATTCATTGAGGCCTTCGGCCTCGATGACCGATCACGCATCGTGTGGGACGACGTGAACGATTTCGCATGGGTCGGACCCGACGTTCGCGCCGGTAACGACGGTAGCACCATCATCGCCGAGGTGCCGAGCCGCATCGTACAACGTGTCGCGGCGCTGATCGTCGAGCATCGGATCACCCCCACCCGGCGAACCGAGTAGGCGATCGATCCTCGCCAACCCGAAGGGCGGCGCCCGCAGACACAGCCCGGTTCGCTGGCCGAGTGGAAAGATCATCACGATCGGCGATGATCCCGCAGCCGGGCGGCGCGTAAAGCCGTCGCTGTTCTGCCAGCGGGTATCGGCAGGCGTTTGCCCCCTATGGCGATGAGGACGCCCAGGTCCGATGCGGTTGCCGGCGATCGCCCTGGCGAGGGTCGGCCGTCGGGCGACCTTGCGGCATCCGGTCTCCTTGCCGGTGCGTCGTCGCCCGGGCGCGGCCGTCCTTGTCGAGCTTCGGAGCGGCACCACGTCGGTCAGCGAGCGACGCTGGCGGCACGCCTGCCTTCGCGCCGGGTCGTTCGGGGGTACGGGTCAGGCGACCGACATGAGCGGTTCACGAGGTTTGTCCATGGCAATGCCTGCGGGAACCTTGGGCTGATCGACGGCCCATCCGCCGTTTCGTGTCACCTGCGCCGCGCCCCGGGGCCTCGCAACCCCTTTGGCAGGGCCGTGTTGCCGCGCTTCGCGCGGCTGCCCGCACCACCCCTGCAAAAGGGGTTCCCCTCCGGTCGACCAGGCCCGCCGCCTGCGCGCCGGCCCAGCTCGCCCTCCGGTGCGACGCCCCGAACCGCGACGCCCTTCAGGTGACACCGGCGGACGGACCGCCGACCAACCCAAGGAGGCAATGCCATGAACAACGTGAACCTCGTCGGCCGCCTGACCCGCACCCCCGAACTGCGCGAAGTCAATCGCGCCACCAGCGTCGCGACCATCTTCGTGGCGACCGATCGCCCGAAGCTCAACAAGGACGGCCACACCTACAAAGGCGACGACGGCTTCACCGTCAAGGAGACCGAATACCACAAGGTCACCTGCTTCAACGGCCTCGCCAAGGCGATCGCCGGCAACCGCAAGAAGGGCGACCTCATCGCCATCGAGGGACGCCTGCACTACACCCGCTGGCAGGACAGCGACGGCAACGACCGCTACGGCTGCGAGATCATCGCCGATCGCGCCGAGTTCTACTGACCGGCCAGCGAACCGGGCGGCGCCTGCGGGCGTCGCCCTTCGCGCATGCTTCATCATCGCCCGCGCAGGACGCCTCGCCCACGGTGCTTCGCACCGCGGCCTTGCGCCAGCGCGCGCTCACCTGAAAGGTCCGGCACCATGACCGTCCAGCGCGACATGTTCGACGGCGACCCGTTCGCGCCCGAGCCGATACCTGCGGCACCGGACCCGGTCGCTCGGGTCGACGAGCCGGCACCCGCCGGCGGCGACCACGACGGCAATGCCGTCGCGCTCGCCCCGCTGGCGGTGCCGTGCGGCTTCCGCAACCGTCGCAATGAACCCTGCCGGCGTCTCGCCGAGCGACCCATCCTGATGAACGGCCAGCCCTTCGTCCATCGTGGTCACCAGCTGCTCCAGTGTCCGCGTTCCTGCTGGCTAGACGATGACAGCGCGGTCGAGCCGGACATTGCTGACCGGATCGGTGAAGATATCCGGTTCGCAACCGAACCGGATATCCAGACCGACCCGCACGGCGAGGACCCCGATGCCAACCGCGATCCAGACGACCCGGGAATCCAGGAGATGCCGGATTACGATGCCGGGGATGACGGTGGCGAGTATGAATGGGACTGATCCTGCTGATCCTGCTGTGCTGGCTGTGGGACGGCCGTAGAGGGGCAGGGCGGGGCGTCCCGCCTTGTGGGCGGGACCGGGCTCTATTCGGCCCTGGCGGGCCTCACGGAGCCCCCTGGCGGGGTCTCCGCCCTGCGGGTGACGATCCCTATGCCGGCGCCGGGCGTCCTGCGCGCGGGCGGCGGCAGCTGGCTCGCCCTCCCGGGCTCACTGGCGCTGCCTTTGCGGCGCTGCGCCGTGCCGGCGCATCACCGCCGCCCGTGCTCGGTCCGACCCGGCGTGCCCACCACAACATAATATTTTCTCTCTCTGTGATGAGGAAGTCTGGCATGCGGGGTTGGCGGGCCGTCAAGGACGCGCGGTCCCCCCAATTTTCACGCACCCTTCCGTCTCCGCTTCGCTCCGCCTCCAGGGCACGAGAAAATCGGCTCCCCCGCGCGCGAGCGTTAACCGGGGTCCGCGACCCTGCGGGCCGCGGCTTCCCGGTTAACGTCCCTGACCGCCCTGACCGCCGCATGCCGGATGAGATTCCTCACCGAGAGAAGGTGAGATTTTCAACTCATGGAGGCTATCATGACCAAGTACAGCAACTTCAACGACATGGGCCGCGCGATCAACGAGCGCCGCGCCGACGAGCACACCACCGAGACCTATCAGGGGGCGTTCATCGAGGCGAGCGAGATGGCGAAGCTTTCCATCGTCAGCGAAGCCGAGAAGCTGGACATGCCCGACCCGGAGCAGGCCGCACACGCCGTCGAGCAGATGCTGGCGACGATGTTCGACGTGTTCCGCGACACTCGCATGGAGGAGTTCGCCGCCGACCTCGCATGGGGCTTCGTCAACAGCTTCCACATGGTGGCCAAGCGCATCGAGGGCCGTGAGGATGACGCCGCCAAGAAACTTGGCGACCTGGTGCGCAGCTACGACCCCTCGGAGATCTACGCGGTGGAGCTCGAAGAGACCCAGCTGCTCTGCCAGACCCTCGAGAATTGCGCCGAGGCGATGCGCTGCATGCGGGACCACGCCGGGAACGTGTATCGCGTCGAGACCGGACGGCCCTTCTCGACCGTCCGCGGCAGCAGGGTGTCGTCCAAGCTGACCGCCTCGATGATCGACGGTGCCGACTATCTGGCGGCACGCGCGGCAAAGCGTCGGGACGAGCACAACCCGAGCGGCCCGATTGTCGCCTTCTCGGGCGGCATGGAATGGCACGACCACGAGCAGCTCTTCGAACGCCTCGACCAGATCAAGCGTCGCATCCCGTCGATGGTCCTGATGACCACCGCCATGAACAAGGGTGCCGACGCCATCGCAGCGTCGTGGGCGGCCTCGCGCGAGGTCAAGCTGGTGCGCATGTTCCTCGACAAGCGCCACGGCAACCGGGGCGGGTTCCTCCGCAACGACCGCATCGCCTCGCTGCGTCCCGTCGAAGCGATCGTCTGCGAAGGATCGGGCGTCCAGATCGACTTCGCTCGCAAGTTGCGTACCGCCGGCGTACCGCTCCACGTCTTCCGCAAGGACGGACAGGCACCGGTGCAGCCGAGCCAGCGCAGCCGCCGCGCCTGACGCACCCACGGAAGGGCTCCGGGCAACCGGAGTCCTTCCCCTTTTTTACGTCGCCCTGGGCGGCGCTCCGGGGCATCGAGCCCCATCGCGCCGCGTGGGACTGACCTATCGGTCGATCACGCCACGTTGCCCGCTCGGCACGGCTCGCTCGCGGCAGGGCAATGCCGTCGCATTGCCACTGCCAGCTACGCCTCGCCGGTGCCGGGGTCGATACCGACACCCGTCGCATCGCCTCGCTCGCTTTGCGGTCATCGCTGAATGCGATGACCAGCGCGCTACGCCTCGGCCGATACGACTGGCGATCGTCGTTGAACACCAATCGGCACGCCTCGCTTGCTTCACGGCGATCCCTTCGGATCGCCGGTTCGCTACGCATCGCCGTGCCGATCGCGTTGGCTTATCGACCGCGCCGTCTCGCTCGCATCGCGGCCACGCCTGCGCGTGTCACGCTCGCTACGCATCGACCGGCGCGGTTCAACCGGCGTCACGCTTGCGGCATCAGCACGGCTCGCTGGCGGGCGCGGCGATGCCGTCGCATCGCCTGCACTGCCGCTGCGCATCGCGCCGTGCCGATCGCACCCATTGATCGGCCACGCCGTCTCGCTCGCATCGCGGCCACGCCTGCGCATGTCGCGCTCGCTACGCATCGACCGGCGCGTCTCACCCGGCATGTCGCTTGCCGCATCGGCACGGCTCGCTGGCGGGCGCGGCGATGCCGTCGCATCGCCTGCGCTGCCGCTGCGCATCGCACCGTGCCGATGCCATCGCGCAGGAGCTGACCGGCACGGCTCGCTCGCTTCACGGCGATCCCTTCGGATCGCCGGTTCGCTACGCCTCGCTCGTGCCGATCGCACCCGCTTATCGACCGCGCCCGTCTCGCTCGCATCGCGGCCACGCCTGCGCGTGTCGCGCTCGCTACGCATCGACCGGCGCAGTCCGACCGAAGCCCGGCTCGCTCGCGGTGCCGCAATGCCTGCGCATTGCGAGCACCAGCTACGCATCGCTCGGGCACCCGGTCCTGCGGACCGACCCATGACCCCGTGATCGGCCATGCCGATCCTGACGGATCGGAAGGGGAGGGGAACCGGAGATGATGGTTCCAATGGGAGACAGACCATGTCGATCACCTTCTTCCTCAGCGTCGATCGCAAAGCCGACGCCGCGCCCGCCGTCATCACCGCCCGCCAGCTTGCCGCGTTCCGCGCCTTCGCCCGCGAACGTGGCCAGCTGCTCGAAGACGAGGATGATGACCCGCTCGTGTCGTGCTCGTTCGAAGCTCGCGTCTGCCCCTGGTCGCTCGCGTCGATCTGCGCGATCTTCGATCACGATGTGGGTGTCATCGCCGTGGTCGAGGAAGCCCAGTTCCGTGGCCTCAACGTGCGCTTCTGGCACGATGACGCGACCCGCACGATCACGATGCGCGTCGCCAGCACCCCGGACGGCGCAGCGGAGATCAATCTCGCGAACGGCAACGCCTTCCACGTCCTCGACGCGCTACGACTTTCGGACGATAATTGCGGCAGCATGCCCATCGGGCAACTACGCGAAACACTCGGCCAGCCCTATGTTCGCCGCGACCTTGGTCGCCTCGATGGTCGTTACCTCGAACGCTTCGACACCCTCGCTGCTCAGGCCGACACCAGTGAAGGGATACGCATGGTCTGGGGATAGCCTCCCTCCAGTCGCCATCGCGTCGGGGAGCATCGGGCTTCGCCTCGATGCTCCCCATTCTTATGCCTGAATGGACCGAAGCTTCGCCAACTCGGCCCAAGCATTGAAAAGGGGAGCGCCTAACGGCAGCTCCCCTTCTATTTGCATGATGGGCTTGAGCCCGCTTTCGCGCTGACCCGCTTACGCGGTCAGGCGCTTCACGGTCTCGGCGATCCCGAGTTTCTTGATCGCTCCAATGATCGCGCTGAACTGGGCAGGATCGGCCTTCATCAACCCCGACCGTTCCACCTCCTTCAGCAGCTCCGAACGCTCACGATCGGCCAGTTGCTTGCGGCGTTCGTTGAGCCGCTGTTCGTCCGCCTCAAGCTGTGCCCGTTCCTGCTCGATACTCCGTGCCATATGACCTGCCTTTTCTGATCGTGGATCGGCCTCCATTTCCCACGATGCCAGCACCGCTCCACCGGCACAATAGCGACACTCATAATCGCTCGCTGGTCCGGCTTTACCGGACCAGCATGAGGCGACGGACACTGACCTTCGGCCAGGTCCGTCGTCGGGCGGGATTGCTCCGCCCAATACCCTTCGGTCCAGTCCGGTGGTCGCCTGCCTGCGGCGCTTACTCTCCCGGAACCCAGTCCAATGATCGGACATCCAGCCATGATGCCACCACCACCGCGACAGTCCCTAAGGATTTGCACACCGTACGCGGCACGCCGCAGGTTAAGTGTCTGTAATTGCCGGTGTTTGCAGGGGCAAACATGTTTGCCCCTGCAAACGCCTTGGTGGTTCTCCCCTAAGCGCTTGAGAACGCGCGAAAATCCCTGTTTGCAGAGTGAATGCGTTTTCACTCTATACCTCGGGACCAGGCTGTAGTATTTTCCACTCTCCGAAAACCCCACCAGCCACTTTCAAGTGGGTGGTGAATGTCTAACTCGACGATAGCCTTCAGACTTTCGTCTGAAGAGATTGCGGCACTTGATCGTGTAGCCGCGAAACGGTCGTGCTCCCGGTCTGAGGCCGCGCGCACTGCGCTTATGTTCGGTATCCGTTTCGCTGAGGCCGAGCATACTTTCAACATCACCCGTGCGGTCCTCGTTCTCGAGTACATGCAGGCGGCGATCGACGTGATTATCACACGCGATCACGGCGACGTCGTACCCCAGCTTCGCGAAGCCGCGAAGGAGCGCCTGGCGACGTTCCATGCGTAGCGGCGACATCCGGTTCAACGGTCAGGCGGCGACCGTAAAGCACCATTCCGCGCGGGGGCGAATCACCCGCAACTCGGGCAATTTCACCCGCGGTTCGCAGCTTCTCGCCAGTCAGTACAAGATGACCTGGGCGGGCCTCCAGGTGCCCATCTGGATATGGCTGGGGACGTTCATCGTCCTGTTCAATATCTTCGTCTGGCTGGGCCTCGCCGAGCATGAGTTCCAGCTCGACCTGATGAAGCTCTATTCCGCCATCTGGACGTGGGTCGGCGGGGACAAATTCCACCTCATCAACCTGACCTTGCGAAACGGCATCGTGACCAAGGTTCCGATCGGCTACGTCCCCTACGAACCCCATGTCGTTCATGCCTGGGCGAAGACGGTCAAGATCTTCCTGACGACACTCGTCATGTCGGCCTTCATCGCAGCACCGATCATCATGTGGTTCATCATGTGGGCAAACAAGCGCGGCAGCGACATGCTCCAGGAACGCCACAACCGCGGCGCCCTGTTGGTCGAGCGTGACGTGCTCGTCAAAACTGTCAGCGGCCACAACCGGCGCAAGTTCCGCACCGAGTGCGCCGAACACGATCCGCCGTACGTCCCCGAACTCGTCGCCAAGGCTCCGATCCTCGATCGGATCGACCGGGGCATCCACGTTCCATACACGATCGCCGGCATCCCCTATCCGTGGCGGCTCGAACAGAGCCATACCATGCTCATCGGCACCACCGGCACCGGCAAGACGACCCAGCTGCGCAGCCACGTCTCGCAGCTTCGCGCGCGCGGTCACCGCGCGGTCATCTTTGACCTGACCGGCGTGTTCGTGGAGACGTTCTACAACCCAGAAACCGACGTCATTCTCAACCCTATGGACGAGCGTTGCGCGCCGTGGACGCTGTTCGACGAATGCCGCAACTATGCCGACTTCGTTTCGGCCGCATCGGCCCTCATTCCCTCGCATCCCGACGACAAGGAACCGTTCTGGCAGAACGCCGCGCGGATGCTCTTCATCGAGATGTGCCTGAAGCTTCAAGAGATGGGTGAGGCGAACAACGCCGCGATCGCGCACCACCTGATGCAGGCCGATCTGAAGTCGATCAACGCCAAGCTCGATGACACCATCGCCGCCCCGCTGACGACCGAGAAAGCCGCCCGCATGGCGGAATCGATCCGCTCGGTTCTGAACGTCAACGGACAGGCGCTACGCTTCATGCCGGACCCTGTCCCGGGCGGCCCGCCCGCCTTCTCGATCCGCGACTGGATCGCGACCGACAATCGCGACGGCTCGATCATGTTCATCACCGGCTCGTACAACGACCTCGAGATGACCCGCGGTCTGTTCACGCTGTGGATCGATCTGGCCGTCAACAACCTCATGCGCCTGCCCAAGACCCGTGACCTGCGGACCTGGTATCTGTTTGACGAAGTCCATGCGCTTCACGCGCTTCCTGGTATCGAGCATGGCCTCCAGTCGGCCCGCAACTTCGGCGGTGCGTTCGTCCTTGGGATCCACTCGTTCGACAAGCTGGTCGCGACCTATGGCTTGCAGAACGCGACCGCGCTCACCGGACTTGCGCGCACCAAGCTGATCCTCGCCACCGCCGATCGAACCACAGCCGAAAAGTGCTCCGAGTTCATCGGCAGCCGCGAGGTCCGCCAGATGGATGAGGCCTACAGCTACGGCTACAACAACACCCGCGACGCCTCGACCCTCACGCCTCGCACGGCGATCGAGCCGCTGGTCATCCCCGACGACATCAACAACCTGCCGTCGCTCCACGGCTTCGTGAAGTTTCCCGATGGATTTCCTGCTGCGCGGATCGAACTCAAATACCGCTCCTATGCCGAGGTCGCGCCGGGGGCGGTGCCCCGCAAGAACTTCAAGCCTACCGAATACGTCTCGCCGGAAGACCGGCGTCGTCAGAACACCCGGAACAATGGCGCGGATGAGGGGGGTGAGGGTGGCCGCGAGCATACCCCCACACGGCCTGTGGGGGGCGTGGAGGCGAAGGAAAGGCAAGAGCCGGACCTGACCGCCTCGCAGCCCGAGAAGCCGCGTAGCGAGGCTGAAAAGGCGGCTGCGGCGATGGAGGTCACCGGGTCGCTGCCGGTGGTGATCGATCAGATAACCGGCAAGGGCGTCGCCAGCAGCCCGACCGGCGTCGATGCCGTCCGCGCGTCGGATGCCGCAACGAGGGTCGGGGGCGAACCTTCCAAGCCTGTGACGGGAGGTTCATCCAGTCTGGATGCCCAACTCGGCGGCATGGGCATGTCCCCGATCGAGAACCGTGCGGGTCCGCAGAGCGGGGTGGATCCGACGCGCGGCGAGGCGTCACGCCATGCCCCGGAAAGCCGGTCCGATCGCGGTGATGCCGATCGCCACGAGGACCAGGCGACCCGCGAATTGCGCGATGGGTTTGCGACGCAGCGCGACCCCGATCACCACCATCGTCATCACGGCCCGGATCATTCGCCGGAGATCGATGACGACATGGACATGGGGATGTAGCCGATGCTGTCGGTCGCTTCCGTCAAGTCCGCCTCCGGCGCGGCGCAGTATTTCGCCAAGGACGATTACTACACCGCCGAGCATTCGTCCGAGGCGACCGCCTGGGGCGGGGTGGGCGCGGCCGACCTTGGCCTCAAGGGCGAGGTGACCAAGGAAGACTTCGAGAAGATCCTCAACGGCGAGATGCCCGATGGCGAAAAGGTCGGGCAGGTCGAGGGTCGCAGGCTCGGTGTCGACCTGACCTTCTCGATGCCGAAGTCCGCCAGCGTAATGGCCTATGTCGCTTGCGACACCCGTGTCCTCACCGCGCATATGAACGCCGTAAAGGCGACGATGGGATGGGTCGAGAAGACCTTCGCCGAAGGCCGCACCTACGATCAGTCCAGGTCAGGGGATGCGGTGCGAACCGGCAACCTCGTCTATGCGCTGTTCCAGCACGACACGAGCCGCGCTCTCGATCCGCAGGGCCACATCCACGTCCTTATCGCCAACATGACCAAGATGGCGAACGGGGCATGGCAGGCGCTCCACAACCAGCAGCTCTGGAAGAACAACACCACGATCGGCGCGGCCTATCACGCCCAGTTTCGCGCCGAGCTGGCAAAGATCGGCTACGAAACAAGCGTCACCGGCAAGCACGGCCAGTTCGAGATCGCCGGCGTGCCTAAGGAGGTGATCGACACCTTCAGCCAGCGGCGCGCCGATATCCTGGCGAAAGCCGGCGAGCTCGGTGTCACCTCCGCCGAGGCGTTGCGCAAGGTGACCAACAATACCCGCGACGCCAAGCTGAACGTCGAGGATCGCGATGCCCTGCGCCAGGAATGGCGTGACCGGGCGGCCGCGCTCGGATTCGACGGCAAGGCACTGGTCGATGCCGCGCGCGAGCGTGCTGGCGCCAGCGGCCTCGATGCCCAGCCACGACCGATGGAGCGCCTCGGTGACGTCCTGGCCAATCTCCGCGAAAGCCTGGGCGAGTTATTCCGACCCGCCGATCCGCTCGTCGCCAGCGGCCTCGACCGGCTGCGCATCGCGCCGGTGGATCTGCGCGCCCAGCACGCCGTCGCCTCCGCGATCCGCATCCATGCCCAACGCGAAGCCGCGTTCGCGGTGCCGGACATCACCAGGACCGCGCTCGACCTCGGGCTGAAGGGTGTCACCGCCGCGCATGTCGACGCGCGCGTCTCCGAGCTCATCCGCAACGAGAAGCTGATTCCGGGCAAGGATGACCGGATCGACAGCGTCGTCACCCATGTCACGACGCCCGAGGCGCTCGCGACGGAGCGCGGCATCCTTGCAGAGATCGAGCGCGGCAAGGGGGAGGGGCGGGTGATCGTCTCCGCCGACACCGTTATCGAGCGGATCAACGCCGCATCGGGCGACAAGGAACTCAATGCAGGGCAGATGGCGGCCGCGACGATGGCGCTCACTTCCGCCGATCGCATCGTCGCGGTCCAGGGCGTCTCGGGCGCCGGCAAGTCGACCATGCTGGCGAGCGTCGCGCGCAATGTCGAGCAGGAAGGCGGCAAGGTGGTCGGTCTCGCGCTCATGAAGGCGACCGCCGATCGTCTCGGCGCCGAAGCCGGCATCGAGAGCCGCACCGTGTCCTCGTTCGTCCACAGCTATGCCCGCCACGCGCTCGCTGGGAAGGGCGCGGGCTATGACGGCGCGCGAGACGCGCTCGCCGGCACCACGCTCATCCTCGACGAAGCCTCGATGGTCGGCTCGGAGCAGATGAAGCACCTGGTCGGCATCGCCAATGCGCTCGGCGTCGATCGCTTCCTGATGATCGGCGATCGCCAGCAGATCACCGCGGTCGACGCCGGCAAGGCGTTCGCGCTCGCGCAGGCCGGCGGGATCACGCTGGCGCGGATGGACGAGAATCTGCGCCAGCGCACCGAGCAGCTGCGCACCGTCGCCGCGCTGACCAACCGCGGCGAGGTGCGCGAGGCGATGGCGATGCTCGGCGACAAGGTCACCGCCAACCCCGAGCATGTGAAGGCCGCGGCCGAACACTGGCTGGGCCTAACCCCCGAACAGCGCGAGACCACCGCGATGTTCTCGTCGGGCCGCGTCGCGCGCGCAGAGCTCAACGTGCGCATCCAGGACGGCCTCGCCGCGGAGGGCACGTTGAAAGGGGACGGCGTCGTCACCCCGGTCCTCGACAAGGTCAACGTCACGCGCGAGGAACTCCGCTACGCGCATACCTATAAGCCCGGCCAGGTGATCGACCTGCGCCATGCCATGCGCGAGCTCGGCCTCAGCCCCGGCACCTATGACGTGCTCGGCGTCGACGCGAAGGGGCGCGTTCAGGTCCAGATCGGCAACCGGGTACGGACCTTCGATCCGCAGAAGATATCGCCGGTCGACAAGACCGACGCGATGCAGCTCGCCCAGCGCGAGCAGATCAAGCTGCATGAGGGCGACAAGATCCGCTGGACCCAGAACGACAAGGACCGCGGCCTCAACAACAACGATATCGCCCGCGTCGTCTCGGCCGACCCGTCGGGGATCAAGGTGGAGGCGAGCGACGGCACCCTCCACGAGCTGAAGGCGGGCGATCCGATGATGGAGCGGATCAGCCTCGCCTACGCGCTCAACATGCACGCGGCGCAGGGCATCACCACCGACACCGCGATCGCGGTGATGAGCCACAGGGAATCGAACCTCTCCAACCAGCGGCTGTTCAACGTCACCGTCACGCGCGTCCGCGACGACATCCAGCTGTTCACCGACGACCGCGAGAAGCTGACCGCCGCGATCGAGCGCAACGAGGGCAACAAGACCTCGGCGCTCGAGACCACCGGCGCGCTGTCGATCGACCCCGATCGCGGCGCTGCCGGCGCAGCCACGAAAGCCGGCGCGGGCGAGACGTTCAACCCTTCGCTGCCGCCCGACCTCGATCGCGGACCGGAGAAAGTCGGAGGCGAGCCGAGCGCAGATACAGCCCGCCCCTCGACCGGCGGCAAGATCGACATCCGTACCGATCCCTCGCTCGACCTCTCCCGGTTCAGCGTCCCGGTCGAGCCCAAAGGGCCTGAACTTCCCTACCCCGAAAAGGACATCGGACTGGAGCTATGAGCATGACCACATCACCACCGACCTGGGACCAGGTGATCGCCACCAAGCACTGGCACGCCTGCGACCTCGACACTCATACGCTCACGCAATGCAGCCAGCTCGCGCGGCGCGACGATGCGCTCGACTGGGGCGGCGAAACGCTTGCGATGGCCGCGATTTTCGGCCTGACCTACGTCTTACTCCTGCCGCTCACCCGCGCGCTGCGTGCCCTCCGGGTCCGGTCCGAGCCAGCACGATGAGCCTCGCCGACCGCGACTATATGCACGGGCCTCCCCGCATCGGTCGGACCTCGCGGCTCGACACGCCGCCCTGCGACGCGATCGAGGGAACGGCCGAGTATGGCCATCAGGCCCGCAGGAAGCCCGTGGAGCCACGGTCAACCGCACCACGCATGATCGTCCCGCTGACGCGCCGGTTGCGTCAGGCGGGACTCCTGGCGGCCGCGGTGGCGGCTTTCACCTTCGCCTGGGCGGTCGGATGCGGAATCGTCAGCGCGTCGCTTCACACCGATGGTGGAATTTTCGTTCCGCCCGCAACCCAAGGTACGCCCGGTGGACGGTAGTTTCCCTTTTCGCTTCCGGCGCCAACCCGAGCCGACGCACGCGACCCTCACGATCGCCGAAACCGCGGATCTGACGGAAGCGGCGCTTGAAGCGGTCCGCGCCGGTGACGGGGGCCGGCTCGCGGTATTCGGCGATGGCGACGCGATCGCCGAACTCGCCGACCAGGTCCGCGACCAGCTGATCGACCCCGCGCGCGGCAACTGGGACTTCTTCGCAGACCATCCGAGCGACTATGCACGCTCGTCCGCGATCGAAGCGTTCCTTCCCGACGATCCTGACGTTTGCTCGGGCTACACCTGCGCTTCGCGCTATGTGCTGCTCCGCGCGATCCAGCATGCCGGCGATGAACCTGGTGCGACCCTTTCGGCCGTCCGCGATCTGATACGGGATCTCCCGCCGGAAGCCGTCGCAGAGGCGGCGGGACACGATTCTGGAAACGGTCACGCCCTGCGTTGGGGAATGACCGTGCTGGCCGGCGTGCGACGAGCGACCCACGCTTTCGCCGACCACGACCGGCTGATGCCCAGGATCTCCATCGCGCGCTGGCTGGCAGGATCGGCGTCGACCATCCTGTTCGTACGACGCGAACCTGGACTGACTTCGAGCGAGGTTGTCGCCGTCGAGGCCTCGCTGCGCGATCACGCGATGCTGTCCAGAATGGACGTGTTTCCCCTGGCTCTCCCCTCGCAGTCGATGGAGGTGGTCGATGGGCATCGATGATCGCGACTATATGCGCGATCGCTACCGCAAGCGGCAGGGGCTCGATCCCGGTGCGACGCAATGGAACGATCGCAAGGCACGGGTCGAGCTGAACCGCTTCGGGTTCAGGAAATCGGTGCCGCTGGGGAGCGCGAGCTGGATATCTGGCGGATCGAAAGGGTCGTGGTTCGAAGCCAGGAACAGGGGCCACGATTATCAGCGCGGTCGATGGCGGCCCCGCCCGCGCTTCACGCCGGCCCCTTACTGGCAGGCGCTGGGCGTCGGTGTTGCCATCGCACTGGTCCTTGCGGCCTGGGCCGGGCAGGGCCAGATCAAGCGCGCAACCTCCAGCCTGTTCGCGTCAATCGTGGGGACGAACACCGGTTTTCCGGAATCGGGAACGGTCGCCGTCTCCTCCAGCGTCGACCTGCGAACCGTCAGAAGCCACCTGACCATTCAGGGTGCGGCAGACAATAGCATCGTCCAGCTGCTCGATCCGGCGACGGCGAAGAACCGGCTGTCGGTCTATGTCCGCGCCTTCGAGCGTGTCACCGTGCCAGCCCCGCTCGGCCAATATCGCGTCCGCTTCATCCACGGCCGCGAATGGGCAGATTCTCGGACCTTCTTCGGCAAGGGCACGCTGCACGACGAGGTTGCCGGCGTGATGCTGTTCACGCGACGGGTCGGGCACACGCTCGATCTTCGTCTGGGGGCCGACAGCAATCTCGTGGTCCGGCGCATCGCCGCCAAACCGGCCTCGATCCAGTGACACTGTCCTTCATCCACGCGCGGGGATTTCGCATCGCACCGCCAGGACCGGCCCCCGCGCGCCGGCACGGCGATCAACCGGGACAGGAGACATGAGCAACTGGGATTTCGAGGAAATGGGCGAGTTCGGCTCGGATGCCGACGCAGACCGCTGGGCGAAGCGCAACAACATCGCCCCGCAGGATGTCCGCATTCGCCGCAAGGGGGACGGGGTTGAGCTGGAGGTCCGGCGCTCGGCGCTGGGCGACAGCAGCGCCCGCCACGATGACCGTCGCGACGGCCGACGCAACGGTTTCTTCTGAAAACGGCCAGGGAAGGAGTACACACGATGAAACTGAAGATGATCGCCGCGCTGGGGCTTGCCGCCCTCTCCGTGGCCTTGCCGTCGGCCGCCAGCGCGCAGTCGTCGGCGCCGGTCCTGCTCGCGATGGCGAGCTTCGCCGGAAGTCATGCCGGCACCGATGCCGCGCGCGAGGTCGAGGCGAAGAAGGCGCGCTATCGCGCGCACGCGCTTCACAACGGCAAATGCAAGGACTGCGCGGACTGTCCCGACTGCAAGGACTGTGACGAAGCCGCGAAGAAAGTTGCGGCGGACGAGGAGCGTGCCGGGATCTGCGATCCCGCAGCGCATGCGAAGAAGGCGGGCGCCGGTGCTTGATCGCACCCGCATGCTCGTCGTGACGGCCGCGCTCGCGGCCGTCACACCTTCAATGGCCCACGCCCAGAAGCTGGGGCAGGGCGGCACCGGCGTCGACGAGACGACCGCCGTGCCGCAATGCCAGGTGCCGCTCGGCGTTGCCGCGCTGGTTGAGGAGAAGGCCGCCAACCCGGCCGATGGCCTGTCGCCGCAACTGCAGGCGCTCATGCGCATGGCGGAGATGCAGAACGGCGGTTCGACCGCGCGCGTCGACGCGCTGCCACTGGTCAAGCTGATGATCGCGCGATCCAATTGCTTCCGCGTCGCCGATCGCGGCGAGGCGTTCAGCGCGCTCGAACGCGAACGCGCGATCAATGGCGGGACTGCCACAACCCGGCCTGTCACCAAGGCGGATTATCTGATCGAGGTGAAGGTGGTCTATTCCGACGCCAAGTCGCGTGAGAGCGGGGGCGGGGTCGGCGGTGTGTTCGGCGG
>NZ_LSJO01000183.1:0-2766 GCF_001556735.1 Sphingomonas sp. CCH9-F2
CCCCTTTCACTCACCCTCGTCACCCCCCGGACGTCGTTCCGGCGCGCCCCTCAGGCAGCGACGAAGCTGTTGATCGACCGATCCTTGCGCACCTTCGCGCCGTCGAACACGGTGCCGTTCATCGCGATCCACACGCCGGGCGCGGCGACCTGCGCGGTGGCCACGGCCAGCCCCAGGTTGAACGTCGCGTCGCTCTCCGCGAAGCGCGCGGGCGCCAGCGCGCCCACCAGCACCACCGTCTTGCCGGTGGCCGCCACCCCCGCCAGCGCGCGGGCGGTATCGGTCATCGTATCGGTGCCGTGGGTGATGACGATGCGGGTTTCGGGCGCCCCCTCCACCGCGGTGCGGATCGTCGCGCGATCGGCGTCGGTCAGCTCCAGGCTGTCCTTGCGCATCAGCTCGGCGACGCGGAACGGCAGCGCGACGCGCGCGGTGCGCAGGATGCGTTCGACGATGCTGTCGCCGATCTGATATTCGCTCAGCGCATCGAAATACAGCTTGTCGATCGTGCCGCCGGTGGTGAGGAACAGCAGGCTCATCGCACCGCCGCCTCGGTCAGGCCGTGGCGGATCAGCATCGCGGTGGGATCGGCATCGCGCCCGCGGAACGCGCGGAAACTGTCGGCGGCGGGGCGGGTCGCACCGCGGGCCAGCACTTCCTCGCGCAGTGCTGTGCCGGTGGCGCGGTCGACCAGGCCGTTTTCCGCGAATCGCTGGAATCCGTCGGCGGCCAGCACCTCGGCCCACAGATAGCTGTAATAGCCCGAGGCATAGCCGCCCGCGAAGATATGGCTGAAGGCGTGCGGGAACCGGTGCCATGCGGGCGGGCGTATCACCGACACCTCGTCGCGCACCGCCTCGATCACCTCCATCGGGTCCGATCCCGCGGTGCCCAGGTGCAGGATCAGGTCGAACAGCGCGAATTCCAGCTGGCGCACGACGAACAGCCCGGAATTGAACCGCCGCGCCGCGACCATCCGGTCGAACAGTTTGGGCGGCAGCGGCGCGCCGGTATCGTGATGCCCCGACATGTCGGTCAGGATCGCTCGGTCCCAGGCGAAATCCTCCATCAGCTGGCTCGGCAGTTCGACCGCATCCCATTCGAACCCGCTGGTCCCGGCGATCGACGGGCGATCGACGCGCGTGAACAGATGGTGGAGGCAATGGCCGGTTTCGTGGAGCAGCGTGACGACGTCATTATGGCTCAGCAGCGACGGCCGGTCGGCGCCCTTCGGCGCGAAATTGCACACCAGATAGGCGACCGGCACGCGCATCTGGTTGCCATCGCGCAGCCGCGGGCGCGCCTGCGCCATCCACGCGCCGCCGCGCTTGCCGTCACGCGCGTGCAGATCGAGGTAGAGGCCGGAGAACACCTCCCCGCTGTCGTCGACCACGTCGAAATAGCGCGCGTCGGGGTGGTAGAGCGGCGCGTCGGCGCGTTCGACCAGCCGGATGCCGAACAGGCGGTGCAGCAGCGCCTGCCACCCGTCCATCACCCGCTCTACCGGGAAATAGCCGCGCACTTCCTGCTCATCGACCGCGAACCGCGCGCGGCGCAGCCGGTCGGCGACGAAGCCGGTGTCCCACGGCTGGAGATCGTCGATCCCCAGTTCCTCCGCCGCGAAGGCGCGCAGTGCCGCCAGGTCGCGCTCCGCCGCCGGGCGCGCGCGCGTGCCCAGATCGCGCAGGAACGCCAGCACCTCGCCCGCATTGGGCGCCATCTTGGTGGCCAGCGACCAGTCGACCGGATCGGCGAACCCCAGCAGCCGCGCGGCTTCGTGGCGCAGTTCCAGGATGCGCGCGATGCGCGGGCCGTTGTCGAATTCGCCCGCGTTCGGCCCCTGATCCGACGCGCGCGTGCCGAACGCGCGGTAGACCGCGGCGCGCAAGGCCCGGTCCTCGGCGAAGGTCAGCACCGCATTGACGCTGGGCTGCTGCAGCGACACCCACCAGCCGTCCAGCCCCTTGGTCGCGGCGGCGGCGGCGAACATCGCCTTGTCGGGCGCCGCGATCCCGGCCAGCCGCGCCTCGTCGGTGACATGCTCGCCCCACGCTTGCGTCGCGTCGAGCACCGCGCTGCCGAAGGCGGTGGACAGCGCCGACAGCTCGACCGAGATCGCGGCGAAGCGCGCGCGCCCGACGTCGTCCAGCGCGACGCCCGCCAGCCGGAAGTCGCGGATCGCATGTTCCACCGCGACGCGGTCCGCCTGCGGCAGTGCGGCGAAGCCGGGCGATGCCTCCAGCGCGGTCAGCACGTCGTACAGGTCGCGGTTCTGCGCGACCGCCATCGCATGTTCGACCAGCTTTTCCTGCCCCGCGGCATGTGCGGCGCGCAGTTCGGGCGTGTCGGCGACGCCGTGGAGGTGCGACACCGCCGACCACAGCGCGTCGATCCCCGCCTCGGCGCGCTCCAGCGGCAGCCACGCGCCCTCGAACGTGGTCGGGCGGTCGCGCGTGACGGTGGCGACCGCATCGGCGTGGCGCGCGATCGCGGCGTCCAGCGCGGCGGCGATCGCATCGGGGGTCAGCGCCGCGAAATCGGGCAGCGCCAGCGGATCGAGCAGGGTGTCGGTGGTCATCCCCGCCTGTTAGCCCGCCGCCCGCCCGATGGGAACCGGTGCCGCCGGGTTAAGCGGTGCGCGGATCGGTCAGCAGGTGCCAGCGCCCGCCGACCGGCGCGACCATCCGCACCCCCGCCCCCGCCAGCGCGGCACGGTCGATCCGCGCATCGTCGTGGAGCCTGACGACGATCCGCCCGCGATAGCGA
>NZ_LSJO01000184.1:0-2633 GCF_001556735.1 Sphingomonas sp. CCH9-F2
CTGTCGCTGCTCGCCACCCGCCGGTCGGGCAAGCCGCGCGATCTGGTCGCCCCCGGCCCCTCGCAGGACGAACTGGTCGCGATGATCGGCATGGCGGGGCGCACGCCCGATCACGGGAAACTGACGCCGTGGCGGTTCGTGATCGTGCCGGACGACCGGCGCGACGCGCTGGCCGCGCTGCTGGTCGATGCCTATCGCGCCGAACGCCCCGCCGCGAAACAGGTCGAGCTGGACGCGATGGTGCAGTTCGCACGACAGGCGCCGGCGCTGGTGGTCGCGCTGTTTTCCCCGCGTACCGACAGCCACATTCCGATGTGGGAACAGGAATTGTCGGCGGGCGCAGCGTGCATGAACCTACTCCACGCAGTGCACGCGCACGGCTATGCCGGCGGATGGCTGACGGGGTGGCCGGCGTTTTCGGACGCGGTGCGCGACGCCTTCGGCGCGGCGCCGGAACGGATCGCGGGCTTCATGTTCATCGGCACGCCCGGCCGTCCGCTGGAGGAGCGGCCGCGTCCCGATCCGGCACGATTGTGGTCGATGTGGCGGGGGTAGCGGCACGCGCGACTCGACTTGGGCGCCCCATAGTGTATTAGAACAGCATGGCAGTTCTGAGCAGCGACGATTCCCCCGTCTATCTCCGCCTGCGCGCGACGATCGCGGCGGGGATATTGCGCGGGGATTATGGCGCGGGGGATCAGCTTCCCTCGGTTCGCGCGCTGGCTGCCGAACATGGCGCCAATCCGCTGACGGTGGCCAAAGCGTATCAGAGTTTCCAGGATGACGGCTATGTCGAGGTGCGGCGCGGCGTCGGCATGTTCGTGCTGGCCGGCGCGGCGGAGCGGCTGCGCGCGGCGGAGCGGGCGGATTTCGTCGCGCATCAATGGCCGCGCATCCACACCTGGATCGACCTTCTGGGGCTGGACGCGGCCGACCTGCTGGAACCGACGGCGCGATGACGCTATCCCCGCGCGGATGATCCGCCGCCTTGCCCCCGTTCTGATGGTCGCGCTGGCCGCCTGCCAGCAGCAGTCCGAACCCGCCACGAATGCCGTCACGCCTGTTCCCGTTGCGACCCCGTCACCCGCGGGCAGTCCGAGCCCCCCCGGACCGATGACGCGCTATGTCGGCAGCTATCCGACCGACGCCGTGAGCGGAACGAACTTCCTGGCCGATCCCATGGTCGGGGCTGCCGTCGCCGCGGCCGTGCCGGACAAAGCGATACGTGACCGGGTGCTGGACCGCGCGGTCACCGCGTCGCCGATCGTGATGTTCGACGGACGGGTGCTGTCATGGGGATGCGAGCCGCACAATTGCGGCCCGCACAATTGGTCGATCGCGATCACGCCCGACGGCAAGCGCACGGCGGTCTGCTATTACGATCAGGACGCCAAGGTCGCGCGCTGGTATCCCAAGGGGGCTGGGCCGAACCCGGACAGCGGCTGCCCCTCCGGCGACTGACCGTCAGAACGCGTCAGCCGGCAGCGCGTAGAGCACCGCCGCCGGCGCGTTGGCCGCGGCTTCCAGCCCGAACGCCTCGGGCAGGATCTGGTCGAGATAGAAGGCGGCGGCGGTCGTCCTCACCGCATCCCCCGCCGCGGCGCCCGCCTGCCGCTCCATCAGCCAGCCGCACGCAGCGACCGACAGCATCGTCAGGAACGGATAGCTGGCCGCCTGCCGGTCATCGGCCTCGACCGTCTGTAGCCGGCGGCCGACCGCCTCGCAGCTGTCGATCAGCCGGAGCAGTTGCGGATGGCGTGCCTCGCCCCGCATGTCGGCGATCAGATCGGCGAAGGTGCCGCCATTGGCCATCGCCAGCTTGCGGCCGACCAGATCGGCGGCCTGGATGCCGTTGGTCCCTTCATAGATCGGCGTGATCCGCGCGTCGCGGAAGAACTGCGCCGCGCCCGTCTCCTCGACATAGCCCATGCCGCCGTGGACCTGCACGCCGATGCTGGCGACTTCGTTGCCGATGTCGGTCGCATGCGCCTTGGCCAGCGGGGTCATGATTTCCAGCCGCTCCTTGGCCTTGGCATCGCCTAGCCCGGCGCGGTCGACCATCCCGCAGGCGTAATAGACCAACGCACGCGCGGCCATCGTCTGCGCCTTCATGCGCAGCAGCATGCGGCGCACGTCGGGATGCTCGACGATCGCGGCGGGGCGTCCGTCGCGCACGCCCTGGATGCGTTCGCGCGCATAGGCGGCGGCCTTCTGCGTCGCGCCCTCCGCCACCTGCACGCCCTGAAGCCCGACGTTGAGGCGGGCGTTGTTCATCATCGTGAACATCGCCCGCATCCCGCCCATCTCCGGGCCGATCAGTTCGCCGACGCAATCGTCATGGTCGCCGAACGACAGGACGCAGGTGGGGGAGGCGTGCAGCCCCATCTTGTGTTCGATCGACACCACCCGCACGTCGTTGGGCGTGCCGTCCAGCCGCACCTTGGGGACGAGGAACAGCGAGATGCCCTTGGTACCCTCCGGCGCGCCCGGCGTGCGCGCCAGTACGAGGTGCACGATATTGTCGGTCAGGTCGTGATCGCCGAACGAGATGTAGATCTTCGTCCCCTTGATCGCGAAGGTGCCGTCGCCGCGCGGGGTGGCGGTCGCGCGCAGCGCGCCGACGTCACTACCCG
>NZ_LSJO01000185.1:0-13458 GCF_001556735.1 Sphingomonas sp. CCH9-F2
GCGCTGCGCCAGCGCGGCCGGCGGGCGGCGCCCGGCGATCGTCAGGCGATGAGCGCCCAGCCGCTCGGCCACCAGCGGATGGACGCGCTCGAAATACCATTCCAGCCCGGCGATGTTGTTGGGGCTGGACAGGCTGCCCATGAACAGCAGGTCGATGTCGCGCGCCGCCTCCGGCGCGGCGGCGGTCGCCAGGATCGCCGGGTCCGGCTGGGGTGCCAGCCAACTGGCATTGTCCAGCCCGCGCGACCGCCAATAGGCCATGTCGTCGACGGAGATATCGAACACGCGCGCCGCCTCGCGGTGCAGCCGCGCCTCCGCCGCCTCCAGCCCCCAGGTGCCCGCGCGCAGCGCCAGCGTCTGGCGCAGCGTGGGCGCCAGACGCGCCTGCTCGGCGACGTAGCGGAATTCGATATTGTGCGACCGGTAGGCCAGCGGCACGCCCAGCCGGCGCGACAGCTCCAGCGCCAGCCACGACGGATGCGCGCCCTCCAGCCAGATCAGGTCGGGCCGCCACGCGCACACGCGCTCGATCAACGCCTCGCGCTCCGCCTGCGCGGGGATGCGCGCGGCGATGTAGGACGGGTGGCGGCGCAGGTTCCACACGCGGCGCAGCCGCTCGGCCGTGCCCGCCCCGACGCGCAGCAGCTCGCGCTCGTCGGTCAGCGCCTCGAACGCCGCGACATCGGCCGCGTCCGGCACCTCGCCGGCCGCCAGCCAGCCGATCGCGAACACCGGATGGCCCAGCTGCGCGAACGCGGCCAGCCGCCGTCCCATGTCGCACCGGATGCCGCTGTTGGCGGGATAGGGGAATTCGTGGAGGACGTGGACGATCCTCATGCCATCGCTCCGCTACGGTCCGGTCGCGCCAGGAATTCGGTGTGGCGCATCGCGGTCAGGATCATGTAGCCGACCGATAGCGTCTCCGCCGCCAGCGCCGAACAGGCGGTGCCCGTCGCCCCCGCCCACCAGCTGAGCGGTACCACCATCAGGAAATTGACCACCGCGGTCACCGCGAACACGCGGCTGTACTTGCCCTTCAACCCCAGCGGCAGCATCACCTGCATCCCGAACACGCTGCTGACGCCGGCCATGAACGGGATCGGCGACAGGATGCGCAGCACGGTCCCCGACCCGTCATACTGGTGCCCAGCCAGGATGCGGATGATGAGGTCCGCGCCGAAGAACATCGTCAGCGAAATCAGCAGCGTGAACCCGCCCTGGAACAGCAGCAGCTTGCGCGCGAACGCCATCCCCTCGGCGCGCGACTGGTGCATCAGCCGCGACGTGCGCGGATAGACCGCCTGGTTGATCGGATTGACCAGCGCCTGCGCCGCCATCCGCAGCCGGTCGGCCGCCGCGAAGATGCCGACCGCCACCGGCCCCTGCGTGATCCCCAGCACGATCGTATTGGTGCCGGTGTAGAGGTTGGCGGAGATCGCCGACACGAACAGCGGGGTGGAGTGCGCGATCTGCGCGCGCATCTCCGCCCAGCTTGGCCGGTGCCAGCGGATGATGTTCATACTCCGCAGCATCAGGACGGAAAACAGCCCGCCGATCATCGACCCGCATGACAGGATCGCCGCGGCCAGCCACGCCTGGTCGGGGGATTTGACCAGCAGCAGCGTGGCGGGCACCACCAGCCCGCGCCCGCATGTCATCGCGATCGCCGACTTGCCCATCCGCTCCAGCCCCTGCAGGCACCAGTGGACGGTGAACAGATTGGCCAGCGTCATCCCGGCGGCGGCGAACATCACCGGCGCCAGCTGCCGCACCTCGGGGATCGTCAGCGCCGCGATCGTCAGCAGCGACAGGCTGATCCCCAGCAGCAGCGCCTTGCTGGCCAGCACCGTCCAGAAAATCCGGCTGACCGCCGCCGGATCGTCGCGCTCGCGCGAGATTTCGGCCGGCGCGGACACCGCGAACCCCCAGTCGGTCAGCAGCACCAGATAGGTCGCCACCGCGAAGCTGAGGCTGAATTCGCCGTACGAGCGCGCGCCCAGGACGCGGGTCAGGTAGGGGAAGGTCAGCAGCGGGAACAGATAGGTCGCGATCTGCCACATGAACATCCAGCCGATGTTCGCGCGCATGTTGCCGTTGCTCATGTCAGGCTTTCGTTGGAGCGCGACGGCGTCGCAGGCAGGTGACATGGACCTTGGCGTCGCGGGCGATCAGCCGCAGCGGAATGCGCCCGCCGAACCGGAAGGCGCGGCGCAGCGCCGGCACCTCCGCGCAATCGCCGCGCGCGGCCAGTTTCTCGGTCTCGATCAATCGGTAATAGGCCAGCAGCCGATCGAGCAGGGCGCGCCGCTCCGCCGGGATGCGCGTGCGCAGTTCCTCGGCGAAGCGCAGCGCGGGGTGGCGCGGGTGGCGACCCGCCAGCGCATGGCCCAGCGCCGAATCCTCGACATGGAAGCGCGTGCGATAGTCCCGGTCGACGAAGATCGGCATCGTGAAGGCGAGCTGCAGCCACAGCCACGCATCCTCGCCATAGGTGCAGCGTTCGCGGTCGAAGAAGCCGCCCAGCCGCTCGAACACGTCGCGCCGCACGACCGTGGAGCTGGAATGGATCGAATCGATGTAGGCCTTGAGCGCGCGCGGATCGTGGAACGCCGCGATGCTCCACACCCCGCTGCGCGGGAACAGCGCGCGCACCTCTTCGCGCTTCGCCGCCTTGTCCGCACCCACGTCATAGGCCGCAACATAGGCGCCGCAGGCCGGTTCCGCCGCCAGCGCGCGCGCCGCGCTGTCCAGATGGTCGGGATACCATTCGTCGTCGGCGTCCAGAAACGCGATCAGGTCCGCCTTGACGTGCCGTGCGCCGCGGTTGCGCGCGCCACCGGGGCCGCCGTTCGGGATCGACAGCAGCTCGATCTGCGCGCGATAGTGTGGCTCGATCCGCGCCACGCTGTCGTCCGTACTGCCGTCATCGACCACCACGACCGCATCCGGCCGCCGCGTCTGCGCCATGATCGACGCGAGCGCGCGGTTGATCGTCGCGGCCTTGTTGTACAGCGGGATCACCGCGACGATGCGTTTTTGCATCCTTTCAGGCGTCCAGACCGCGCCTGGACGTCAATCGAAGCTGCTCCGGACGGCTTCCGAACACCGGATTCAGCGCGTCTCCCCTCATCCACAACACCAGCATCAACCCCAGAAACAGGCCTCCGGACCCGATCGCGGTGAAGTTGAAGAACGTGCCGAACACCCCGCTCTGGTTGGTCCAGAACAGCGCCATCACCAGCGGCTGCTCGGCCAGCAGCCGGTTCGGCACGGCCACCATCGTCCCGCACATCGCGGTCAGGATCAGGATGGTCAGCGGAAGGCCGAACACGAACGCGATGCCCGCCACCCCCAGGTCGGTGTAGAAGAACGGCTGACGCGGTCGCACGAAATATTGCAGTTCGTCGGTGGACGTCGGCAGCCCCACGCCCGTCCACAGGTGCCGCGCCGCGATCGGCTGCGCATCAATATATTGCAGGTAGCGGGCGCGGCCAGAGGCGTCGGCCAGGAATGCCTCATAGGGGTTCGTCGTCACGTCGATATAGCCGTACAGCGACCACAGCGACAGCGTCGCCAGCACCGCGACCAGCGCCCAGCCCGTCCAGCGACGCGTCACCGGCAGCAGCATGTTGGCGATCGCCACCGCGGACACGACGACGATCACCACCTGCACGAACCGCGACTGCGACAGATACAGCGCATAGATCGCGATCGCGATCAGCGGCACCGCCACCAGCGGCCGCCGCCGGATCGAGGCGATCCCGAAGAACAGGACGAACGCGGTCAGCTGGCTGGCGAGATACGCGCGCTGCTCGCGCTCGCCATCCGATGCCAGCACCCCCGCCGCCGCCTCGAACCCGCGATAGGACGACACGATCGGCTCGGATACGATGTAATAGAGGGTGTACAGGACGCATCCCAGCAACAGCGTGCCGAGCAGCAACCGCAGCGGCACGCGCGCCACCTGGAACACGAACGCCAGCGCCACCGGGCCGAAGAAGGACAGCATCACCAGCGGGCGGAACTGCGCACTGGCGACCAGGTGGAAATGATACACCTGCGCCAGCAGGAAGGCGAAATAGAGCGCGATGATCCCCGCCCCCAGCCAGCGCCCACGCAGCATCGCCAGCCCGACGTAAAGGATCAGCACCGCATATTCGATGACCAGCCCGATCTGCGTCGCGGCGGGGACGAACATCGACATCGTCAGCGACATGTGCAGGCAATAGCCAGCGACCAGCACCGCCACCGCCAGCAGGTCGAGCTTGCCCGCCAGCGACAAGGCGCTGATGTCCCACAGGATGTTGCCGCCACCGGCCGCCACCGGGCGGCGCGGCGGTGCCGCGCGCGGCGGGAAGGGGGCGCGCGCCATCAGCGCGGCTCCCCGTCGGCGACCCGTTCCAGCAGCGCCTGATAGTCCGACAGGACCATCGGCCAAGTGAACGCCTCCTCCCACCGCCGCCGCGCGGCCGCCGCCATCGCGGCGCGGCGCGCGTCGTCGGCCAGCACCTCATCGATCCGCTGGCGACATTCGGCTGTGTCCGCGAAATAGGTCGCCGCATCCCCCGCAACCCACCGGTTGAAGCGATTGTCGTGCGCGATCACCGGGTTGCCCGCGCCCAGCGCCTCGACCAGCGACGGGTTGGTTCCGCCCACGCGATGCCCGTGCATATAGGCGAGCGAATGGAACCGCAGCGACGCCAGCGCCGCCGGATCGTAGATCGCGCCGACGAACTTCACCTGCGGCCCCGCCGCGGCGCGCACGCGCGCGTGGAACGGATTGTCGGGGCTGTAATTGCCCAGCACCGCCAGCGTCACGTCGCGCGGTGCGGCCGAGAACGCCTCGACGATCTCCAGGATCGAATTTTCCGGCTCGGGCCGCGCGATCAGCGTCAGGAAACGCCCCGGCTCCAGCCCTAGCGCGTCGAGCGGAGCCGTCCCCGCGGCGTCGATCCGGTCGCTGCCATAGGGCAGCATCACGATCTTCTCCTTCGGCGCGCGTTGCGCCAGATGGTCGCCGATCGACGGATGATCGGCGATCAGTACGTCGCCCGCGGCGGCGGCCAGCCGTTCGTTGACCCATAGATACGCCTTGGCGCCGGCCGAATATTTGGCGCGCTTCCACTCGACGCCGTCCATGTTGATGACCTGCCGCCGCCCCTTGATGCGCAGCCACGTCGCCAGGAAGCCGGTGTTGTAGCCCAGCATCAGGATCAGCCCCGGCTCGGCCAGCGCATGGCGCGCGGACTTCACGTCGAACTCGATCGTCCCCGCCGCGCCGTCGCGACCCACCGGGATGTGGATGCGCCGCACCCCCTCCCACTCGTCCTCATGGATCGCGCGGGTTTCACTGCCTTGGCAATAGACCGTGACGCGCCAGCCATGGTCGCGCATCCACGGCGCCAGCCGCGCGGCGAATGTCTCGAACCCGCCATGCGCCGCCGGGACGCCGCGAATACCCAGAATGACCAGATGACGGGTGTCGCCGACACCGGGGGAACTTGACGTGGCCATTCGGTCTCCGTTTACTGTTTCACCGGTTTTTCGTTCTGACGACGGCTGTCGGCGGAACGGCCGTCAAGGTCGTGCGGGCCCGCCCGGATCGCCGAGTGGGGCAGTCCGCTGGTGACCCCATCACGGCGACGTCGTGCGCCACCCGCTTTCCCCGCCCCCAGCTTCCGCCGCCTTTGTTGCGCGTGTCGGGAACCCCGTAGTCGTATTTCCGTTTCTTGCCAATCTCCGTCGCGTCGGCAGCGGGGAATGATGAGCCGTGTTACGGGACACATAAGTCGGCGCTTCCGCCGCATGTCGCCTCTCTAATGTGTGTCCTTTGTGCTTCGTAAGGTCGGTTTAACGTGTTGAAGGCACTATACGTCTTGTCGATTGCGGCGGATATCGACAAGGTGGAGCGTGCGCGTGGGAGGGGTCTTGACGAAGTTAGCGGACCACCGACCGGACGCCGCCCCGACGGCATCGATGAATCGCAAGGAGGCCGCGGATCGGCGTCCATCGAAACGGCCGTCCCACTCGATCCGGCTGCTCGCCGTTGCCTCCGCCGGCGGCCACTGGGAGGAGTTGATGCTCCTTCGCCCAGCGTTCGAGGGCTTCGACGTCCATTATGCGACGACGCTGGAGGGCTTTGCCGAGCGCGAACGACTTACGAAGGTGCATGTCCTGCCTGATGCCAACCGCCACCGCCCGCTGCGAACGATTGCCTGTGCGTGGACGTGTTGGAACGTCATCCGTTCCATCCGTCCCCATTATGTCGTGACGACCGGTGCCCTTCCCGGGTTGACCTGCGGCCTGATCGGGCGCCTGTTCGGTGCGCGCACCATCTGGGTGGACAGCATCGCCAATTCGGAGCGTCTGTCGATGAGCGGAACGTTCGCGGGTCGGTTCGCGGCATTGTCCGTGACGCAGTGGGAACATCTGGCCCAGGACGATTCCCCGGCCTTCCACGGAGCGTTGCTATGATCCTGGTGACGGTCGGCACCCAGCTGCCGTTCGACCGCTTCATCCGCATCGTCGACGAAGCTGCGCCGTCCCTCGGGCGGACGGTCTTCGCGCAGGTGGGACGCGGCTCGTACCAGCCGCGCAACATGGAATATGCGGCACTGATCGACCCGCTGAAGTTCGACGAACTGATCGCCCGGACCGAGTTGATCGTGTCGCACGCGGGCATCGGCACCGTGGTGATGGCGCAGAAGTTCCGCAAGCCGGTGATCCTGTTCCCGCGCCGCGCCGCGCTGGGCGAACATCGCAACGATCACCAGATGGCCACGGTCGCCGCGCTGGAGGGCCGGTCCGGCATGTACGTGGCGCGTGTGGCCGAGGAACTGGTCGCGCTGATGAAGCGCCCGCTCGACCCGCCGCTGACAGAGAACGAGCACCCGGCCCGCGACCGCCTGCAGCGCGCGATCCGCGACTTCATCGAAAACGACCGGTGACCGACGCGGCGCGCCCGGTGGAAGGCCATGTGCCGCGGCGACGGCGCGTGCTGGCCGTGGCGTCGATCGGCGGCCATTGGGAACAGATGCTGCTGCTGCGTGGCGCTTTCGAGGGGATGGACGTCACCTACGTCACCAACGACGTGCGGCTGGCGCAGCGCGAAGGCCTGTCGCCCTGCTATGCAATCGACGACACCAATCGCCACCACCCGCTGCGTTCGCTGCGCTGCGCGTGGTCGGCGATGCGGATCATCGCCAAGGTACGCCCCGACGTAGTGGTATCGACTGGCGCGGCACCGGGGCTGATCTGCATGGTGGTCGGGCGGCTGGTGGGTGCGCGCGGGCTGTGGGTGGACAGCATGGCCAACGCCGAACGGCTGTCGGGCAGCGGGCGGCTGGCGCGCCGGCTCGCCCACCGCGTCTTCACGCAATGGCGCCATCTGGCCGTGGAAGGCGAGGTCGAATATCATGGCAGCGTCTTCTGACGTCGGCTCCGCTGCCGATACCCGCGTCAGCGTCGTCATCGCCACCTATCGCCGCCCCGACGCGCTGGCCCGCGCGATCGCCAGCGCGCTGGCGCAGACGCATGCGCCGCTGGAGGTGATCGTCGCCGGCGAGCAGGGCGACACCGACACCGCGGCGCTGGTCGCGGGCCACGCCGACCCACGCGTCCGGCTGGTCGTGAATCCGGTGCGCGGCGGGCCAGGGCCTGCGCGCGACCTGGGCGCGCGCGCGGCGCGGGGGCGCTTCGTCGCCTTCCTGGACGACGACGACCTGTGGCACCCGGAAAAGCTCGCGCGGCAGGTCGCGCTCGCGGACGATCGCACGATCGTCACCGCTTTGTCGGAAGTGGTGTCGCCGGAGGGGCGGCTGGTGAAACCCACCCGCCCCTATGACGGCAAGCAGGCGATCGACGAATGGCTGTTCGACCGTCGCACCTGGCTGGGCGGCGGGGAGGCGATGTTACAGACGTCGTCGCTGATGGTGCCCCGCGCGCTGTTCGATACGCTCGGCTTCGGATCGGCGCAGCATGAGGAATGGGAATTCGCGATTCGCGCGCTGCGTACTCACGGCTATCGTCTGGCGACCGTGCCGGACGTGCTGGTCACCTATTTCACCGGCCAGATCTATTCATGGGAAGGCTCGATCGGCTGGGCGCGGGACACGCGGGGGCTGCTGACCCCGCGCGCGCTGAGCGGCTTCTGCCTGACCGTCGCGTCGCAGAGCATTCCGCCACGCGGCTGGGCGCGGGTGCGCGCGGCGGGGCGGCTGCTGGGCACCGCGGTGCGCCACGGCCGCCCGACCGCGCGGCAGCTGTTCGCCTTCGCGCTGATCGCCGCGGTTCCGCACGGCGTGCGGCGGCGACTGCGCAGCGGCGGGGGCGCCGCCTGACCGTTCACCCCGGCAGGCTGGCCGTGTGGCTGACCTGCTGCGCCAGCGCGATATACCGGCGCGCGATCGCCGGCCACGACCGCCGTTCCATCATCACCGCACGGTAATCGTCCGCACGCGCCCGCCACACCGCCGCCGGGGTGGCCATGAACGCCGCAATCCCCTGCGCCACGTCGCCCGCACCCGCCGGGCGCGGCAGCACCACCGCGGGCATCCCCTCGTCGATCAGCGTCGCGATCCCGCCGGCACGCGTCGCGATGATCGGCCGCGCGTTCGACGCCGCCAGGATCGCGACCCCGCTTTGCGAATGGAAATCGTCATAGGGCATCAGCAGCGCGTCGCACTCCGCGATCAGCCGCTCCAGCACCGCATCCTCGACATAACCCAGCCGCAGGTCGACCGCATCGCCCGCCGCCTGCGCCGCGGCACGGCAGCGCGCGACATAGTCCGCCTCGTCGCGATGCGGGCCGCCCGCGATCACCAGCCGGACCGACTGCCCGTCGCGCGCTGCCATCGCGGTCCCCTCGATCGCGGTGAGCACGCCCTTGTTCGACCGCACCGTGCCGAACGCGAGCAGCATCCCCGATCCCGGCACCGGCACCGGATCGCCCATCAGGAACACGCCATGGTCGATCACCGATACTGGCACGCGCAGTGTCGGGAACGCCGCCAGCAACCGTTCGCGCGACGGCTCGCTCAACACCACCACCGCGCTCGCCAGCCGGTAGCAGGCGCCGTGCGCCGCGATCTCCCACCGCCGCCAGCGTGCCGGCAGGGCCCAGGCGTGCGGCAGGGGATCGTGCGCCACAAACAGGATCCGCGCGCCGGTCAGCCGCAACAGCGCCAGCATCGGCACCGCGAACAGCAGCGGATCCGGGATCGTCACAATCACCTCGCGACAGGTCGCGCGGGCGCGCAGCACGCCGATCGCCCCGCCGATCATCCGCGCCAGCGACGCGACGATCTTCGCGGGGCGCGATGCGCGTCCGGTGCGCTCGCGCGGCGGACGGATGCGGCACAGGCCGGGGCGCGGGCGTTCGAAGCGCGCATTCTCGACCGGCGGGCAGACGAACGTTACCTGCGCGCCCTCGGCCAGCAGCCCGTCGACCAGGCTCTGCGCGAACAGTCCCGCGCCCGACGATCGCCACGATCGCGTGAACACGCACAGCGACGACGGCGCAGCCGCCCCGGTCGCGGCCGTCATTGCGGCAGCGTGCCGATCCTGATGCCGCGGAACCGCACCGCCATCGGCTCACGCGCGCTCGCGCGATAGATGCCGGCCTTGAAATACGGACCGACGACGTCGTTGAACCCGATCGCCCCGGCGTAATCGACGATCTGCTTGCCGTCGCGCCACACCTTCAGCCAGCCGGCGCCCATCGGATCGAATTTCACCTGGATGCGCATCGCATACCAGCGACCGCGCTGGATCGGCGCGGTATCGACGTAGTGCAGCTCATAGGGGGCGTCGTTGCCCTTGCTGATGACCGCCGGGTCGAACCGGCTGCCGATGCGCATCTTCTCGTCGCGCAGTTCGATCGCAAACGGTGGGCTGTGCCCCGCTTCGCCCGGGTCGAAGGTCGATTGCAGCTGCACCAGCGTCAGCCATGGCGCGGTGCTGGGCGGCCCCGGCTCGATCATCATGTCGAAGCGCACGTCGTTGGGCCGCGTCAGCGACAATTTGCCGGAGGCATAGGCTTCGGAGCGTTCCTTGGGCTGCGTGCCGTCGCCGCTCCAGCGATCGCCGGCGTGCACCTCGAACCGCGTGACGTCGCCGGTCTGGCGAAAGGCCCAGCGCGCGCCGCCGTTCTGCGGGTTCATCTTCGGCCCGGCGCTCGCCTGCGCGCCGGGACCCTTGTCGGCAACGGGCGACGTACACCCCGCCAGCGCCGGCATCGCGCAGGCGAACAGCGCCAGCGCCCGTGCCGGGACATGATAAGCGGACATCGCCGTCTCCTGAATGTAACACCGCCGTCAAGGCACTGCGGAGTCTACGGTAACCGCTTGCCCGCCTCAACCCGCGATCCTAGGGAGGGGGCATGCCGATGCCCCACGCGATCGCCCCCGCGAACGGGACGGACGAACCGCGCGTGGCCGTGGTGATCCTCAACTGGCGGCGTCCCGCCGATACGATGACCTGCCTGCGCAGCGTCCTGGATCAGGACTATCCGCCGGTCGACGTTTTCGTCTGCGACAATGACTCGGGCGACGGGTCGATCGACCGGCTGGAGGCGGCGATCACCGCCGAACTGGCCGCGCGCGGCGGCGACGGTTGGCGTTTCGCACGGGTCGACGATCCTGACGGCGCGCTGCCGCCGCTGCCAGCGGCGCATGGGCCGCGGCGGCTGTGGCTGGTCGCGACGGGGCGCAACGGCGGCTATGCCTATGGCAACAATGTCGGGCTGGCGCTGGCGCTGCGCGATCCGGCGATCGCCTATCTGTGGGTGCTCAACAACGATACGCAGGTCGATGCGCAGGCGCTGCGCCACCTCGTCGCGCGGATGGAGGAGGATCCCTCGATCGGGCTGTGCGGCGCGGTGGTGCGCTATCGCGGCGAGGCCGGCGGCGGGCGTATCCAGTCGGTCGGCGGCGGGCACTTCCTGGCCGATCGCGGCCGGTGCGAGCAGATCGGCGAGAACTGGCCCGCCGATACCGCGATCGATACCGCCGCGATCGAGGCGCGGCTCAGCTACGTCAACGGCGCCGCGGTGCTGGCGCGCCGCGCGATGATCGACCGCGTCGGGCTGATGACCGAGGATCATTTCCTGTACTGGGAGGAGATGGACTGGGCGACGCGCATGACGCGCGACGGACGCTATCGGCCCGGCCTTGCGGCGCGTGCGCTGGTGTTCCACGATGTCGGGGCAACGACCGGATCGAACGACCACGGCTTCGCCTCGCCGTCGTCCACCTTCTGGATGACCCGTAGCCGGCTGCGTTTCCTGGCGCGGCATCATCCGCAGCTGATCCCGCTCGTCCTCATGCTGATCGCCCGCGCGGCGCTGCGCGAGGTGGCCGGACGGCGCTGGCCGCGCGCCGCCGCGATGCTGCGCGGCGCCTGGGCCGCGCGACGCGCGCTGTAGTCGCTTTCGGCACAGATGCGACACATCATGGCCGGGCGACGACCGGCGTTTGTGCTAAGGGCATCGCCGATGACGCGGATGCCGATCACCAGAAGGCTGTCGGGCTGGATCGCGCTGGCCGCCGCCAGTGCGTTCGTGCTGTCGCAACTGCTGTTCCAGTCGACGCTGGCCGCGCTGGGCGGCAACCGGATGACCGTGATGGCGGGGGGCGTCACCGCCGCATCGGTGGCGGCCGGATGGTTGCTGGTCGCGTTCCAGGGGGCGTGGTCGGCGCTATGGTGGGCGATGATGATGGCGCTGCTGGTGTTCTGGCAATGCCAGGTCTTCTCCGACTTGACCGGCTATCCGACCAATTACAACGTCATCCTGTCCTATGCGCCGATGTTCGCCTTCCCCCTGTTCGCCAATCCGGCGCTGCGGCTGAACCGGCTGATGGGGATATTGTTCGTCGCCGCGCTGGCCTATTGCCTGATCTATGTCGCCGGCAACGGTTATTTCGTCAGCGCCTGGGAACGCGCGCGCGAGGCGTCGTTCGCGCTGAAGGGACCGGCGGACGCCGCGCCGATGGCGCCGGTGGTGCGCGTGCTGCCCGGCGACGGGGTCCGGTCGCCGCGCGTGTTCCTGGCGACGATGTTCTCCACCTTCGCACTGTTCTACGCGCTGACGCAGGCGCGCGAAACGCGCCGCTACCTGCGCTGGCTGACGCTGGCGGCGATCCCGGCGGCGGCGGTGTTCATGGCGCAGTCGCGCGCCTATACCGCGATCCTGTTCCTGATCGCGACGCTGTACGCGCTGCGCATCACGCGGCGGGGGCAGCGGATCGCGCTCGCGCTGGTCGTGCTCGCGTCGCTGCTGGTGCTGATCCTGGGGGTGGCGGTGCCGTCGTGGAACCCCTTCGCGGCGTTTTCGGACGATTCGTCCGGCGCGGCGCGGGCGCGTGCCTATCGCGTCATCACCCGCATCATCACCGATCATTTCATCACCGGCATCGGCATCGCGCCCAGCGCAAAGGCGCAGCAGGCGTTCATCGGCGAACCGGGCGTCTTCTGGTCCGACCTGGGGGTGATCGGCATATGGTATACGTTCGGGCTGACCGGGTTGATCGTCTATTGCGTTCAGGCGATGATCGTCGTGGTCGGGGTGGAACGGCCGCAGTTCATGAGCCGGCCGGAGCAGGAGACCCTGTTCCTCAGCGGCATGGTCGTCGGGCTGACCGCGTGGCTGACGCCCGATATCTGGACCGGCGCCAACGGCGTGCTGCTGTCGATCACGATGGGGATGCTGCTGCGCCCGATGCGGCGGCCGGGACGCGAGATTGCAATCTGGTTCGGCGCGCACCGCGTCCTGTTCGGCGATTTCGGGCTGCGCTATCGCCTGCGCCAGGCCTGGCGGCGGTTCCGTTCGGTATGGCGCGGGTCGTCCCGTCGCGGTGCACCGACGCGGCCGTGATCGCGCAGGTTGTTGCGCCACAACAATAAGTCCGGCTAGATGCGCTGCCGGTCGCCCGTTGGCGAACCGAGTAAGAGGGCGTTCGATGACATCCCCGGTGCCAGTCGGTATCATCCTGTCCGACGGCCTGGAGTCGAAGGGCGGGATCGGCCGCATCGTCGGATATCTCGTCACCGCGCTGGCGCAGCGCGCGCCCGATATCGAACCCCGCGTCTATCGCGCACGCTGGCGCGAACACGGCATCGCCCGCCACCTGACCGTCCCGCCCGCACTGGCGGCCTTCGCCTGGGATGCGGCGCGGCGCCGGATCCGGGTCGCCCATATCAACGTCGCGCCGCGCGGATCGACCACGCGCAAGTCGCTGTTCGCCGCCGTCGCTCAGCGACTGGGCGTTCCGGTCATCCTGCACCTCCACGGCAGCGGCTATGACGACTTCTTCGCCGCGCAATCCCCTGCCCGCCGCGCCAGGATCGCCCGCTTTTTCGCTTCGGCGGCGCGCGTCGTGGCGCTCAGCGATCGCTGGGCCGGATTCGTCCGCGACGAACTGGGCGTCCCCGCCGCGCGGGTGGTGGTGATCGGCAACGGCG
>NZ_LSJO01000186.1:0-4410 GCF_001556735.1 Sphingomonas sp. CCH9-F2
CCCGCCTGTCGCGCTCCGACGCGACCGCCGCGCTGGCGGAGATGCTCGACCGGATGGATGCCGACGAACGCTTTGCGCTCATCAAGATGGCGACCGGGGGCTTGCGCGTCGGCGTGTCGGCGCGGCTGGCGAAACAGGCGCTGGCCGATGCCTTCGGCCTCGACGTCGATGCGGTGGAGGAGGTGTGGCACGGCATCGACCCGCCCTATCCGGCGCTGTTCGCCTGGGCGGAGGGGACGGGGGAGCAGCCGACCGCCGCCGACGTGCCGGTATTCCGGCCGTTCATGCTCGCCCATCCGCTGGAGGAGCTGCGCGTCGACCTCGCCGATTATGCCGCGGAGTGGAAGTGGGACGGCATCCGCGTCCAGCTGGTGCATGTCGCGGGCGAGACGCGGCTCTACAGCCGCACCGGCGACGACGTGACGCGCGCCTTTCCCGACGTCGCCGCCGCCTTCGCCACGCATGGCGCGGTCGACGGCGAGCTGATGGTCCGCGGTCAGGCGCAGGCGGGCGAGGCGGGCAGCTTCAACGCGCTCCAGCAGCGGCTGGGGCGAAAGCTGGTGTCGGCCAAGATGCTGGCGGAGGCGCCGGCCTTCGTACGCCTCTACGACATCTTGTTCGACGGTGACGAGGATCTGCGGGCGCTCCCGTGGACCGACCGGCGCGCGCGGCTGGAATCGTTCGCCACGCGGCTCGACCCCGAACGCTTCGACGTCAGCACGGTGATCGAGGCGGCGGACTTCACCGCGCTGGAGGGCATCCGTGCCGGCGCGCGCGACGCCGCGATCGAGGGGGTGATGCTCAAGCGCCGCGACAGCCCCTATGTCGCCGGGCGGCGCACCGGGCTGTGGTACAAATGGAAACGCGATCCGCTGACCGCCGATTGCGTGATGATGTACGCGCAGCGCGGCAACGGGCGGCGCTCGTCCTATTACAGCGATTATACGTTCGGCTGCTGGACCGCCGATGGGGAACTGCTGCCGGTCGGCAAGGCCTATTCGGGGATCACCGACGAGGAACTGCGCCAGCTCGACCGGTTCGTGCGCGGGCACACGCTGGCGCGCTTCGGCCCGGTGCGCGAGGTGGAGAAGACGCTGGTGCTGGAGATCGCGTTCGATTCGATCCACGAATCGAAACGCCACAAGTCCGGTGTGGCGATGCGCTTCCCCCGCATTGCGCGCATACGCACCGATAAGCCGGCCGAGGAAGCCGATACGCTGGCGGCCCTCCGCGCGCTGGTGACGTAGCGCGCGGGCGGCCGGCTGCGCTACGGACGGGGCATGTCCGCCTATCCGCTCGCCGCCGCGATGATGATCGCTTCCGGCTCGATCCATGCCGTCGTCAACGCGATCGTGAAGGGCGGGCGCGACAAGATGGCCGCGCGCGCCTTCACCGACGGCGCGGCGGCGATCATCCTGCTGCCCGCGCTGGCGCTGGTCCCGCTGCCGCACGGTGCCTGGGGCTGGCTGGCGGCCAGCGCGGCGGGTCATGCGGTGTATCTCTATGCGCTGATCCGCGCCTATCAGGTCGCGGACCTGACCGCCGCCTATCCGGTGCTGCGCGGCACCGCGCCGGTGGTGACCGCGCTGGTGACGATCGGCATCCTCGGCGAACCTGCCACGCCCGCGCAGGTGGCGGGCATCGCGCTGATCGTCGCGGCGATGCTGATGCTGGCGGTCGGGCGGCATATCGGCGGCGCGGCGCTCGGCTGGTCGCTGTTCACCGGGCTGACGATCGCGGGCTATACGGTGGTCGATGCGCAGGGCGTTCGCGCGGCGCCGACGCCGGGCAGCTATATCGTCTGGCTGTTCGTCGTGATGGGGGCGGTGGTGCTGGCGATGTTCGGCGCGGCGTCGCGAGGGCGCATCTTCCGGCAGCTGCGCACGCAATGGCGCCCCGGCGCGGCGGCCGGCGCGCTGTCGATCGTCACTTATGGCCTCGCCCTGTCGGCCTTCGCGCTCGGCCCGACCGCGCCGCTCGCCGCGCTGCGCGAAACGGGGATGGTCACCGCGCTGGTGATCGGTGTCGTCGCGCTGCGCGAGCGGGTGGACGCGCGGCGCGTCGCCGCGGTGCTGGCGATCCTGATCGGCGCCGCGCTGATCCTCAGGCGCTGAGGTTCGGTCCACTGACGTGGACGCGGCACCAGCCCGCTCCCCCACCCGACCGCCCATTCAGGATACGCTGTGGGCGGTCGGGTGGGGGAGCGGGCTGGTGCCGCACCGATCCAGCTTGCTGGATCAACCCTGAGAAACCGCCCCGCGGCGCTCCCACGCCAGCAGCCATTCCTTCGTCGCCAGCCCGCCGGCAAAGCCGGTCAGCGCGCCCGACGCGCCGACGACGCGGTGGCAGGGGGTGACGATCGAGATCGGGTTGCGCCCGTTCGCCGCGCCCACCGCGCGCGCCGCCCCCGGCCGCCCGATCGCGCGCGCGATATCGGCATAGCTGCGCGTCTCGCCGAACGGGATCGCGTCCAGCGCGCGCCACACCGCGCGCTGGAAATCGCTGCCGCGCGGTGCCAGCGGCAGGTCGAACGCGGTGCGCGTGCCCGCGAAATACTCGGCCAGCTGCGTGGCGGTGACGGACAGGACCGGGTTCGAGGGATCGTCGCGCATGTCCTCCAGCCGCACCCGCCCGGGTGCATCGTCGGGCCACAGGATCGCGGTGAGGCCGGCATCGTCGGCGACCAGCGTCAGCGTGCCGACCGGCGAATCGAACGGGGCGGAATGAAGCGTCATGCCGCCTGCGATAGCGGATCGCGCCGCGCCGCGCGTCCCGCCGCTTGCGCCCGAACCATCGGCCCGAACACCCGCTTTGCACCGGCACCCCATCCGCTCTATCCCGCCGCGATGGCCGACACCCCCACCCCGATGATGGCGCAATATCACGCGCTGAAGGCGGAGGCGCAGGATTGCCTGCTGTTCTACCGCATGGGCGATTTCTTCGAACTGTTCTTCGACGACGCGCGCATCGCCGCGCAGGTGCTGGACATCGCGCTGACCGCGCGCGGCGAACATGCCGGGGAAAAGGTGCCGATGTGCGGCGTCCCCGTCCATGCCGCGACCGCCTATCTGCAACGCCTCATCAAGGCCGGGCACCGCGTCGCGATCGCCGAACAGACCGAAACGCCCGAGGCGGCGCGCAAGGCGCGCGGGTCGAAGGCGCTGGTCAACCGTGCGATCGTGCGCGTCGTCACCGCCGGCACGCTGACCGAGGAGGCGCTGCTCGACGCGCGCGCCGCCAATTGGTGCGTCGCGGTGGGTGAGGCGGGCGGCGAGATCGCACTGGCCGCCGCCGACGTATCCACGGGCCGGTTCGAGGTGATCGCCTGCGACCCCGCCGGGCTGGGTGCGGAACTGGCCCGGCTGGCCGCGGCAGAGGTGGTCGCCGCCGACGGCAGCGATGCGCCCGCGACCGTGTGGCGCCCGCGCGCCGATTTCGACAGCGCCGCGGGTGAGGCGCGGCTGAAGCGATTGTTCGGGGTCGCGACGCTCGACGGGTTCGGCACGTTCGGGCGCGCCGCGCTGGCGGCGGCGGGCGGGCTGGTCGCTTACCTCGATCACACCGCCAAGGGGCAATTGCCGTTCCTGCGCCCCCCGGTGCTGCTTGCCGCGCGCGAGGCGATGGCGATCGACGCGGCCACGCGCGAAAGCCTGGAGCTGACCGCGACGCAAGGGCGCGCGCGCAAGGGCAGCCTGCTCGACGCGGTCGACCGTACCGTCACCGGTGCGGGGGCGCGATTGCTGGCGGCGGACATCGGCGCGCCGCTGATGGCGCGACCTGCGATCGAGGCTCGGCTGGCGCTGGTCGCGCTGTTCCACGACGATGCGGCCGTGCGCGACCGCGTGCGCGCCGCCTTGCGCGCGCTGCCCGATATCGGCCGCGCGCTCGGGCGGCTGGCGGCGGGGCGCGGGGGCCCGCGCGATCTGGCGCAGCTGCGCGACGGGCTGGACGGGGCCTGGGCGCTCGGCGACCGGCTGGGCGCGATCGACACGCCGCCCGCGCTGCTCGCCGATCTGGCGCCGCGGCTGCGCGGGCACGGCGCGTTGATCGATCTGCTCAAGCGGGCGCTGGTGCCCGTCCCGCCGATCGAGGCGTCGGACGGCGGCTATATCGCGGCGGGCTATGACGCCGCGCTGGATGCCCTGCGCGAAACCGGCAGCGGCGGGCGCCGCGCGATCGCCGCGCTGGAGGCGACGTTCCGCGACCGCACCGGCATCGCCACGCTCAAGATCCGCCACAATGGCGTGCTCGGCTATCATATCGAGGTGCCGGCCAAGGCCGCCGATCCGCTGATGCGCGCCGATTCGGGCTTCACCCACCGCCAGACGCTGGCCGGGGTGGTCCGCTTCAACGCGCCCGAACTGCACGATGTCGCCACCAGCGTCTGGCGGTGGGTGAAGCCCGAATCGG
>NZ_LSJO01000187.1:0-5341 GCF_001556735.1 Sphingomonas sp. CCH9-F2
TCGCTGACCGTATCGCCGGGGGAGACGCTGGCAGTGGTCGGCCCGTCGGGCGCGGCGATGGTCGGGCGTTCCTGAAGCAGTTCCGACAGCCGCCCCGCCGCGCCCGCGCCGCGCAACAGGTCGCCATAGACCTCGGTCAGCGCGCCGAACGCGCCCGCGACGATCCCGCCGGTCAGCACGAAGGCGGCGATCGACCCGCCCGACAGCCGCCCGGCGGCAACGTCGATCGCGCCTTCCCACAGCACCAGCGTGATCGCGCCGAAGATCAGCGCGATGACGATCGCGGTCATCACCGCACGCAGCGCGATGCGCCGCCGCGCCGCCGCCATCGTCGCCTCCACCGCATCGCCGAAGCGCGCGCTTTCGCGGGCCTCCTGTCCGAACGCCTGGACGATCTTCATCGCGCCCAGCGTCTCGGTCACGATCGATCCGACGTCGGCGATCCGGTCCTGCGAGGTGCGCGAATGGCTGCGCACGCGCTTCCCCAGCAGCGCGATCGGCGCGATAATGAGCGGGATACCCAGCAGCAGCATCCCCGCCAGCTTGGGCGAGATCGCGAACAGGTAGATCAGCCCGCCGACCCCGGTGACGCTGTTGCGCAGCGCGATCGACACGGTGCTGCCGACCACGGTTTCGATCTGCGCGGTGTCCGCGGTCAGCCGCGAGGCGATTTCCGACGGGCGGTTCTCCTCGTAGAAACTGGGGCTGAGCGTCATCAGGTGGCGCTGCACGCTGGTGCGGATGTCCGCCACCACGCGCTCGCCCAGCCACGAGACGAAATAGAACCGCACCGCCGTGCCCAGCGCCAGCACGACGACGATCATCAGCATGTAGTGGAACGTCGCCGATACCGCGGACGGATCGGCGCCGCCGCTGATGAAGCCGCGATCGATGACGCGGTTGAAGCTGTACGGGATGCCCAGCGTGGCCACCGACGTGACCAGCAGCGCCAGCGCCGCCGCCGCGATCTGCGCCGGATAGCGGCGCGCATGGCGCCAGATCATCGACAGATTGCCGATGCGGCGGGACGGGACGACGTCGGTGGTGCTAGCCATGGTGGCTGCGTGTAGCAGCAGGTGGGGGCGCGGCTCAACGCGGACGGTGGCCGACGCGCGCCGACCTGTCCCATGCTGTGCCCGCCGGGCCACGGCGGGACCGCGATCGTCGCCCGCGCGTTCTTATTGCATTGCAGCAATTGCGTTTTGACGTACAACCCATCGCACCCATATCAATGGGGGAAGGATTTTCGTTCGATGCTGTACGACGCTTACGAATTCCAGCGGTCGTGGCTCGCCTCGGCCAGCGCGATGGCGACGTTCGGAGCCAACTGGCTGAAGAGCCAGCCGTCGCTGAACTATCTGGGCGGCGGGCCGCTGATGGCGTCCGCGCTGGAGGTGTTCGCACATGCCGCCGCGTCGCGCGGGAAGCCCGCGTTCGGCTTCACCGAGACGGTGATCGACGGCCGCAGCGTGGGGGTGCAGGAGGAGATCGTCGTGCAACGGCCGTTCGGCCAGCTCAAGCGGTTCGTCCGCGAGGGTATGGCGGGCGGGCCGAAGCTGCTGATCGTCGCGCCGATGTCGGGCCATTTCGCCACCCTGCTGCGCGGGACGGTGGAACGGATGCTGCCGGTCGCCGACGTCTACATCACCGACTGGCGCGATGCGAAGCTGGTGCCGACCAGCGAGGGGCGTTTCGACCTGGACGATTACATCGACTATCTGGTCGCGTTCATGGAGGCGATCGGCCCGAACGAGGGGCAGGGCGGGGCGCACATGCTGGCGGTGTGCCAGCCGTCGGTGCCGTGCCTGGCGGCGGTCGCGCTGATGAGTGCGGATCGCCACCCGTGCCGCCCGCGCACGCTGACGATGATGGGCGGGCCGATCGACACGCGCGAGGCGCCGACCGCGGTCAACACGCTGGCGACCGAGCGGCCGTTCGCGTGGTTCGAACAGAATGTCATCGCCACCGTCCCGCTGCTGTATCCGGGTGCGGGACGGAAGGTGTATCCGGGTTTCCTGCAGCTGACCGGGTTCATGACCATGAACCTGGGCAACCACATGATGAGCCATTACGAGTTGTTCAAGCATCTGGTGACCGGCGACGGCGACAGCGCGGACGCGACCAAGGCGTTCTACGAGGAATATCGTTCGGTCTGCGACATGACCGCCGAATTCTACCTCCAGACCATCGACGTGGTGTTCCAGAACCATTCGCTGCCCAAGGGCGAGATGACGCATCGCGGGCGGCCGGTCGACCTGTCCGCGATCACCGACGTCGCGCTGCTGGCGATCGAGGGCGAGCGCGACGATATCTCCGGGCTGGGCCAGACGAAGGCGGCGCTGACGCTGGCGACCAATTTGCCGGACGGGAAGAAGCGTTACTACATGGCCGAAGGCGTCGGCCATTATGGCATCTTCAACGGGTCCAAATGGCGCAACCGCATCGCGCCGGTGGTCGAGGAATGGATGGCGGCGAACGGGTGAGACTTAGTGCTCGTGCTCCTGCGCAGGAGTAGGGCGCTTCAGGACAGCAATAAGAAAGGGCCGCCCGGTCGTCGGGCGGCCCTTTTTATGTCCGGCAGTGAGGCGCCCGGTCAGGCCGGCGTGCTCTCCGCGGTGGTTTCAACCTTGGCGTGGCTGCCCGCCTCGTCCGAGCGGATCGTCCCGCCGAACAGCATCTTCAGCTTGCCGCCCAGCGACAGATCGGTTTCCCACAGTTCCGCGCTGTCGATGTCGACGCGCAGCAACGCGAGGTTGGGGTCGTCCTTGCCGCCCGGAAACCAGGCCTCGACCTGCTTGTTCCACAGCTTGTCGATCTGCGCGCGGTCGTTGTCGATCCGGCCGTTGCCCGACAGACAGGCGAAGAAATCATGCCCCTTCGCCACGAACTGGAGCATCAGCTCGCGCTTGCCCGCGACCCGATTGTCCTTGCCGATGAAGAAGAACAAGGTGTCGACCTGATCCTCGTCCAGCTGCGCGGTCAGCGGTTCGCTGTGCGACGATCCGTCCGCCGGGCCGACCATGACGAAGGGGCTGTCCGCCATCTTCTTCCACATGTCTTCTTTCAGCGTGCGGGGATCTTTATTGGCGTCCGCCATAGTTCGTCTCCTCTCGATCGGTTCGAGCGGTGAACGAGGGGAGCGGGCGTTGGTTGCGAGGGGGGGCCCAACCTGCGCGCGTTGCCGACGTCACTGTTTGCTTTCGGCATGTTCGTGCTGAAGGTGATCGAAGTGGTCCGGCGAAACTAGGGCACGGGCGGGGGCCGGTCTGGCAGCCGGCCCCCAAACGCCAAGAACCCCGGTCGCTGGCACGACCGGGGTTCCCGTAGAGGCGCTATGTCATCGCCTGCACCAATACATAGCGTACTGGCCGTTGCCTCTCAATTACAGGACTTCGAACAGCCCCGCCGCGCCCATGCCGCCGCCGACGCACATCGTCACGACGACGTACTTGGCGCCGCGACGCTTGCCTTCGATCAGCGCGTGGCCGGTCATCCGTGCGCCCGACATGCCATAGGGGTGGCCGATCGAAATCGCGCCGCCGTTGACGTTGAGCAGCTCGTCGGGGATGCCCAGCTTGTCGCGGCAGTAAAGCACCTGCACCGCGAACGCCTCGTTCAGTTCCCACAGCCCGATGTCGTCCATCTTCAGGCCGTTGCGCTCCAGCAGCTTGGGGATTGCGAAGACCGGGCCGATGCCCATTTCGTCGGGCTTGGTGCCCGCCACTGCCATGCCGACGTAGCGGCCGAGCGGGGTCAGCCCCTTGGCCGCGGCGACCTTCTCCTCCATCAGCACGCTGGCCGAGGCGCCGTCCGACAGCTGGCTGGCGTTGCCCGCCGTGATGTTGAGGTCCGGGCCGAGCACCGGCTTCAGGCTCTTGAGCCCTTCCAGCGTGGTATCGGCGCGATTGCCCTCATCCTTCGACAGGGTCACTTCCTCATAGGAGACTTCCTTGGTCTCCTTGTTGACGTTCGCCTTGGTCGCGGTGACGGCGACGATCTCGTCATCGAACTTGCCGGCGGCCTGCGCGGCGGCGGTGCGCATCTGCGAGCGATAGCCATATTCGTCCTGCGCATCGCGGCTGATGCCGTAGCGCTTGGCGACCACCTCCGCGGTCTGCAGCATCGGCATGTAGATGTCGCCGTGCATCGCCAGCAGTTCCTTGTCGGGCGCGACGCGCATTTCCGGCGTCTGCACCAGCGAGATGCTGTCGACGCCGCCGCCGATCGTCACGTCCATGCCGTCGACGACGATCTGCTTGGCGGCGGTGGCGATCGCCATCAGGCCCGAGGCGCACTGGCGGTCGAGCGACATGCCCGACACGCTGACCGGCAGGCCGGCGCGCAGCAGGCTGGTGCGCGCGATATTGCCCGCCTGATGCCCCTGCTGGAGCGCGGCGCCGAACACGACGTCGTCCACTTCCGCGCCGTCGATCTTCGCGCGCTCCACGGCGGCCTTGATCGCATGGCTGGCCAGCGTGGGGGAGGGCAGGTTGTTGAACGCCCCGCGATAGGCGCGGCCGATCGGGGTGCGGGCGGTGGAAACGATGACGGCGGAACGCATGAAGACAGTCCTTTGCGGTCGTCACCCCGGCGAAGGCCGGGGTTGTGTGCGGCGGGAGACCCCGGCCTTCGCCGGGGTGACGGATAATGGGATCAGACGAAGACCTGCGTGATCCATTCGGCGATCATCGCGGGCTTGTCCTGCCCCTCGATCTCGACGGTGGTCTCGGTGGTGTACTGATACTGGCCGGGGCGCTTTTCCTCGAACTCCGTGATCCTGGAGCGGCCGCGGACGCGGGAATTGGACGGCACCGGCGCCAGGAAGCGGACCTTGTTGCCGCCGTAGTTGACGCCCATCTTCACCCCGTCGAGCCGCGGCGCGTCGGGCGTCTTCATCGCCAGCTGCGGCAGCAGCGACAGCGTCAGGAAACCGTGCGCGATGGTGGTGCCGAACGGCGTCAGCTTCGCGCGTTCGGGATCGACATGGATGAACTGGTGATCGCCGGTCGCGTCGGCGAACTTGTCGATCATGTCCTGCGTCACGTCGACCCAGTCCGACAGGCTTTCCCTGCCGATGGCGGCTTTCATCTCGTCTGCGTTCACGGCCTCTCATCCCCTCGCTGAACGGATGCGCCTCTCTAGGCCGGGGGCGGGGGCGGCTGCAAGGGTCATGCGAACCGATAGTTTGAAGACGGGCCGTTCCGTACCGTCAATCGAGCGAACCCGACTTTCTAAACGCGAAAAGGGCGCGCCGTCCGGCACGCCCGTTCCGATTCGCCCGTGCCGGGTAGCGCGTTAGCGGCAGCGCACCTTCCCGCGATCCACCTCACGCCCCAGCAAC
>NZ_LSJO01000188.1:0-225 GCF_001556735.1 Sphingomonas sp. CCH9-F2
GCTGGCGCGCGGGCCGTCGCTGATGCGGCCGCAGCTGGTGCTCGATCCCGCGCTCGATTGCCTCGACGCGGGCGTGCGCGACCGGGTCGCGGCGCGGCTGCGCGACTGGGTGGCGACCGCCGCCGCCGCGGCACTGCCCGCGCTGGCCGCGCTGTCGGAAGCGGCGCGGGCGAAGGCGGCCGGCCCCGCGCTGCGCAGCATCGCCGGCGCGCTGGAGGCGGGCGG
>NZ_LSJO01000189.1:0-415 GCF_001556735.1 Sphingomonas sp. CCH9-F2
ATCCTCGCCTGTGCTTCGTCGACGAACCCGCCAAGATCGCGCCCGCGGACGTTGATCTGCACGACCACCATCCGCTTGCCATTCTCGCGACTAACCTGGTTCAACCCCTGCGTGTAGTTGAACCGGGCGACCTGGCTGAGCGGGATCGAGCGCGCCACCTGACCCTCGGCAGTGGGCAGCATCACCGGGATCGACCCCAGTGTCTCAAGGTCATCCCGTTGCGCATCGGGGAGGCGGACCACGACGTCGAACCGCCGGTCTCCCTCGAACAACAACCCGGCCTCGCGCCCGCCAAGCGCAGCCGAGACCGTGTTCGCCACCTCCTCAACCGACAGGCCATAACGGCCCGCCGCTTGCCGATCGATCTGCACGTCGAAGGTCGGCGCGCCGGACGTCTGTTCGGCACTCACGTCGC
>NZ_LSJO01000019.1:0-11133 GCF_001556735.1 Sphingomonas sp. CCH9-F2
CCGAGGTGCTGAGCCATGCGCCGACGCTGGCCGACGAACTGGCGCGGCGCCCCGACCTGCTGGACGGGTTGATCGACGCGAGCGCGCTGGCGCCGGTGGGGACGGTCGCGGACCTGGCCGCGGAGATGCGCGCGGCGGAGGCGGGGGCGGATTATCAGGCGCTCCTGGACCATGTTCGCCGCGTCGTCGGGGACAAGAGGTTCGCGCTGGGGGTGCAGATCGTCGCGGGCGCGGCCGATCCACTGGACGTGGCGGCCGGCTATGCCCGCGTGGCGCAGGCGGCGATCGAGACGCTGGCGGGCGCCGCGACCGAGGAGTTCGCGCGCGTTCACGGTCGCGTGCCGGGCGGCGAGCTGGTCATCCTGGCGCTGGGGCGGATGGGCGGCGCGGCGCTGACCCATGCGTCCGACCTCGATCTCATCTATCTGTTCACCGGCGATTTCACCGCCGAATCCGACGGCGCCAAGCCGCTGGGCGCGACGCTGTACTTCAGCCGGCTGGCGCAGCGGGTGACGGCGGCGCTGTCGGTGCCGACCGCCGCCGGGCCGCTCTATTCGGTCGACACGCGGTTGCGGCCGTCAGGCGCGCAGGGGCCGCTGGTCGTCACGCTCGACAGTTTCGCGCGCTACCAGCGCGAGGATGCGTGGACGTGGGAGCATATGGCGCTGACCCGCGCGCGCCCGGTGTTCGGATCGCCTGCGGCGCGGGATGCGCTCGATGCGATCGTCGCCGCGGTGCTGCGTGGCGCGCGGCCCGATCGCGACATCGCCGCCGATGCCCATGCGATGCGCGCGGATATGGCGCGGCACAAGCCACCGCACGGGCCGCTGGATGCCAAGCTGCTGCCCGGCGGGCTGGTCGACCTGGAATTCGCGGTGCACGTCACGCAGTTGACGCGGCGGACCGGGTTCGACCCGCATCTGGCGCGCGCGATCGATGCGTTGATCGGGGAGGACGCGATGCCCGCGACGATGCGCGCGGCGCACGACCTGCTGACGCGGTTGCTGGTGACGGTGCGGCTGGTCGCACCCGATGCGCAGGAACCCGCGGCGGCGGCGACGCGGGCGCTGATCGCGCGCGCGCTGACGCTGCCCGACTGGGATACGGTGCTTGCCACGCTGGCGCAGGTGCGCGAGAGCGTCGCCGCGCAATGGCAGGAGAGCGTGGAATGGACATCCTCCCCGACGTGACCGTCACCGATGCGGGCGGGCAGCCGCTGCGGCTGGCCGATCTGCCGCGCCCGCTGGTGGTGTATTTCTATCCCAAGGACGACACGCCGGGCTGCACGCGCGAGGCGCAGGATTTCTCCGCGCTGGCGGATCGCTTCGCGGCGGCGGGCGTGACCGTGATCGGCGTTTCGCGCGACACGGTGGATAAGCACGCGCGCTTCACCGCCAAGCACGGGCTGACCGTGGCGCTGGGCGCCGATCTGGACGGCAGCGTCACCGAGGCGTTCGGCGTGTGGGGCGAGAAGCAGCTGTACGGCAAGACCTATATGGGGATCGAGCGCGCGACCTTCCTGTTCGGCGACGACGGCCGGCTGGTGCGCGAATGGCGCAAGGTGAAGGTGCCCGGTCATGCCGAGGCGGTGTTGGCGGCGGCGACCGAACGCAGCTGAGTTGCGCGCCCTCGGCGATCGTTTGCGTCGGAAAGGCTGCGTTCAGCTTCGCGATTCAACGGCTCGCCGCGCGGCCACGGCGGTTGGCCGCGCGGCGGGCGTCATCCTATTGCCCCGTTAACCCTTTCCCGGCCAGACAGCGTCATCCGAAGAGCGGGGGACGTTCTTCCGGACACGGACGACAAAAGGGGAAGCCGGCGGGCAGTGGCTCCGACGGCATCATGATCTTCGCTGGGGTTCGATGACCGCTTCTTCTCGCCTGCCTGCTCGCCTGCTCGCCCGCCTGGGTGGCATGGCCGCCGTTGCCGCCACCGCGATCGCCATCCTGCCGGCGCGGGCCGAACCGACCGGCGCGGCGCCCGCCGCGGTCGGTGGGCCGCTGGTCGAAACCGGCAGCATCGAGGCGCGGCGCGACATGGCGGCGGACCAGCAGTTCCGGTCGCTGTTCATGAGCTGGAAGAAGCTGGACGGCGGGATGCAGCAGGGCGGCATCGCGATCCCCTCGGTCCAGCCGGTCCAGAAGCTCCAGTTCACCAGCAATTTCGGCATCCGCACCGATCCGTTCCGCGGCACCGCGGCGATGCATTCCGGGGTCGATATTCCCGGTCCGGTCGGCACGCCGATCTACGCGACCGCCGATGGCGTCATCTCACACGCCGGGCGCCAGGGCGGTTACGGCAACATGATCGAGGTGAACCACGGCCGCGGCATCGCGACCCGTTATGGCCATCTGTCGAAGATCCTGGTCGCGGACAACACCCGCGTGACCCGCGGGCAGCTGATCGGCCTGATGGGCTCGACCGGCCGTTCGACCGGATCGCACCTCCATTACGAAGTGCGGATCGACGGCCATGCGGTGAACCCGGCGCCGTTCCTGACCACCGCCGACTATCTGCTGGCCGCGCAGGATCGCGCGGTCGGGCAGATCCCGGTGTCCACCACCGGCCCTGCGCCGCAGGACTGACGCTTTTACCCGGTTCTACGGGGAAGGGCCGGCGGCACCCTGACGGGTCCGTCGGCCCTTTCCGTTTGGCACGCGCGCGCCTATCTTTCGCGCATGGCCACGCTTGCTCCCGCTTCCGATATCGCCCTGACCCCCGCCGCCGCGGCGCGCGTTGCCGCCATCGCCGCGCGACAGAACAAGCCCGCGATCCTGCGCCTGTCGGTGGAGGGCGGGGGATGTTCGGGTTTCCAGTACAAGTTCGGTTTCGCGGACGCGCCGGAGGCGGCGGACGTGGTGGTCGAAACCGACGGGGTGCGGCTGGTGGTGGACGATATCAGTCTCGACCTGGTTCGCGGGGCAAGCGTCGATTACATCGAATCGCTGGGCGGCGCGTCGTTCAAGGTCGACAACCCCAATGCCGCCAGCGGGTGCGGATGCGGCACCAGCTTCTCGGTATGATTTGAGGCTCGACGCCGCCGTCCGGCTTGGTAGGACAGGCGGGTGAAGATCGTCAGCTACAACGTCAACGGGATCAAGGCGCGGCTGCCGCGGCTGATCGAGTATCTCCAGGAAGAACAGCCCGATGTGGTATGTCTTCAGGAGCTGAAATCCAGCGACGACACCTTTCCCGAGGCCGACGTCCGCGCCGCCGGCTATGGCGCCGTCTGGCATGGGCAGAAGGGGTTCAACGGCGTCGCCGTGCTGGCGCGCGGAGTCGATCCGGTCGAACGGCAGCGCGGGCTGGAGGGAGAGCCGGAGGATGAGCACAGCCGCTATCTGGAATGCGAGGTGTTCGGGCTGACGATCGCGTCGATCTATCTGCCCAACGGCAATCCGCAGCCGGGGCCGAAGTTCGACTATAAGCTGCGCTGGATCGAGCGGCTGACGCAGCGCGCCGCGGTGCTGCTGGCCGAGGAGCGGCCGACGATCCTGGCAGGCGACTATAATGTCATCCCCAATGACGACGACGTCTTTTCAGTGAAGGCGATGGCCAGCGACGCGCTGATGCAGCCCGAAAGCCGTGCGGGATACCGCCGGCTGGTGGCACAGGGGTGGACCGACGCGCTGCGCGCGCGGCACCCGAACGGCGGCATCTGGACGTTCTGGGATTATCAGGCGGGCGCGTGGCAGCGTGATGCGGGCTTCCGCATCGACCACCTGCTGCTCAGCCCCGCGGTCGCCGACCGACTGATCGAGGCGGGAGTCGACAAGGCGTATCGCGGGCGCGAGAAGGCCAGCGATCATGCCCCCACCTGGGTGCGGCTGCGATGAGGCGGCTGGCGATCCTGTCGCCGCTGGCGCTGGTGGTGGCGCTGCCCGCGGCGGCGCAGAGCGGGGGCGACGACGGCGACGTGCGTTTCTGCCCCAACCGCCCGTCGCTGGGCGCGAGCGGGTGCACCACGCTGCCGGGGCAGGTGCAGGTCGAGATGTCGGGCGTGGACTGGACCCGCGACCGGAAGGACGGCGCGCAATCCGATACGCTGTTGTACGGCGACGTCGTGGCGCGCATCGGCGTCAGCCGCAACGCGGAGGTGCAGATCGGCTGGACGCCCTATGGCGCGGTGCGCACGCGCGCCCTGGCGACCGGCGCGGCATCGCGGATCGGCGGCACCGGCGACGTGACACTGGGGTTCCGCGGCGCGCTGAGCCACCCCGACGGCAAGGGGCTGTCGGCGGCGGTGCAGCCTTATGTCACGCTGCCGGTCGGCGGGCAGGCGATCGGCGCGGGGGACTGGTCGGCGGGGATGGTGCTGCCGGTCTATTACGAGATCGACGATCGCTGGAGCATCGACTTCACCGGGCAGGCGGCGGCAAAGGCCGATCAGGATCGCCACGGGCGGCATGTGGACGTCAGCGGCGTGGTGGGCCTGGGCTATGCGCTGAGCGATGCGGTGACGGCGGTGGCGGAGCTGTCCGCCGAGCGTGACGACGATCCGACGGGCGCGACGACGCAGACGCTGGCGGCGGTGTCGCTGGCGTGGCAGCCGACCAAGCGGACGCAGATCGACCTGCTGCTGGTCGGTGGACTGAACGATGCCGCGCCGGATGCGCGGGTGGTGCTGGGCGGTGCGGTGGCGTTCTGACCAACCATCGGCGGATCGCGCCGATAGTTGGTGGTATAAGGCGGTAATACACCTGCCATATTTCGACCAAGCATCTGTAATTGCTTCGTTATTTTAACTGGCACGCGGCGTGCAATGCCTCCGGTGTCCCGCCGACGGGATAAGGGAGACACGCCATGAAGACCATGTTCACCGCCGCCATCCTCGCCTCACTGGTCGCGATCGCGCCGGCTGCCCAGGCGGAGCCAGGCGTCGAGAAGCCCGCCGATGTCGCTGCGACCGCCGCCTCCACCACCAGCGACAGCGCGCCGGTCGCCACTGCCACGCCGAAGAAGCGCGCGAAGAACACGCTCTATTGCTACGACATGGAATCGACCGGCAGCCGGATCGCGACGCGCAGCTGCCGTACCCGCGCCGACTGGAAGCTGGTGGGCGTCAACGTGCCCAGCAACCTGTAGCGCGATGGACAGAGGGTCACATTGTGACGCCGGCCGCGCTGCCGGCCGGCGTCACCAGGTGATCGGCGTCGCGCTGGCGATGCTGTTCCCGGTGACGGCCGCGTCGGCGCCGCTTACAGATCGCATTCGTAGATCTGATAGACCTTGTTGACGTGACTTTCGATCGCGGTGGCGATCGAATTCATCCCCTGGTTGTCGTCGAGAATCCAGCCAATCTCGCCGCGCGACGCGCCGTAATGTTCGACCGACGCCTTGCGGATCGCCTCGATCATCATGAAGGCCAGCTGGCTGGCGATGCGCGAGGACTGCAATTCCTTGCGCACCCCCATCAACGGCACGCGCATCGTCCGCACGCGCGGCTTGCGCAGCCACAGCAGCAGCTTTGCCCAGCCGAAGGGCAGGAGATTGCCGTTCAGCGGCGCGATCGCCTCGTTCAGGTCGGGCAGGGTGATCATGAACGCGACCGGCTTGCCCTCGATCTCCGCGATGCGGATCAGGTCGTTGAACACGATCGGCTTCAGCTTGACGCCGACGTCCTTGATCTCCGGCGGGGTGAGCGGGATGAAGCCCCAATTGTCCGACCAGGCATCGTTCAGGATATCGAGGATGATCGCGGCTTCCTCCTCGAACCGGCGCTTGTCGACCTGGCGCACGACGATCTTCGGATTGTTCTCGCCCGAACGGATGATTCGCTTCACGATCGGCGGGAATTCCTGCGTGATATCGAGTTCGTAGGTCTTGAGCTGCTTGACCGGGCGGTGCCCGGCGCGCTCGATCCAGCCGCGATATTCGGGCCTGGCATGGCCCATCATCACCGTGGGGGGGTGATCGTACCCCTCGATCAGCAGCCCGGGTTCTTCCCAGATCGACTGCGAGATCGGGCCGAGCGCCCGCACCTTCCCCTTGGCGCGCAGCCAGTCGGCCGCCGCCGCCATCAGCGCGGTGAAGACGGTTTCGTCCTCCGCCTCCATCAGGCCCCATTGGCCGACGTCGGGACCGAAGCCCTGCGCCGGGTCCATCGTCGCCGCCAGCGTGTCGATATGCGCGGAGATGCGCCCGACCACCGCACCGTCGCGATACGCCAGGAACAGCTGCGCCTCGGCATGGCTGTACCAGCCGTTCTTCTCCGGCGTGATCAGCCCCAGCGACTCGCCCTTGAGCGGCGGCACCCAGTTGGGATCGTCGCGATACAGCCGAAATGGCAGATCGACGAAGGTCTTGCGCTGCGCCTTGGTGGTGACGGGGGTGATGGTCAGCTGGCTCATGGCGCCGCTGGATAAACGCCTGTGTCGATCATGGCGAGTGAGCATTTGCACCGGCGCGGAGCGCCGCCCCCCTGTGATGGCCACCGTGTCGCCACTATGTTCGGGCAATGGACAATGTCATGACGACCTCGCTTACCATGGATCGCACGTCGGCCGGGGCATCGCCCGCGCGCGTCGCGATCGCCGACGACCGGGCGATGCTGAAGGCTGCCGCCGATCTGACCCGCGATCTGGTCCGCCCCGATCCGCGTATCTACTGGGCCGACCTGATCGTGTCGGCGCTGGTCGGCTATGGCGCGCTGGCGGCGGCGGTGATGACCCCGTCCACCGGCTGGGCGATCCTGGCCGGGCTGGTCTCGATGCTGGCGCTGTATCGCGGCATGAGCATGATCCACGAACTGACGCACGTGAAGCACAGCGCGCTGCCGGGGTTCCGCACCGGCTGGAACCTGCTGATCGGCGTGCCGATGATGATCCCGTCGTTCATGTACGAAGGGGTGCACAACTTGCATCACGCGCGGACCCGCTACGGCACGTCGGAAGATCCCGAATATCTGCCGCTGGCGCTGATGAAGCCGTGGACGCTGCCGGTGTTCGTGATCGTGTCGCTGCTGGCGCCGATCGGCCTGCTGATCCGCTTCGCGATCCTGGCGCCGCTGTCGGCGCTGATCCGGCCGCTGCGCGAGGCGGTGGTGGCGCGTTACTCGGCGCTGTCGATCAACCCGTCGTTCCGGCGCCGGATGCCGACGGGCGAGGAGCGCACGCGCTGGACGCTGTGGGAAGCGGTGACGAGCGTATGGGCGATCGCGCTGATCGGCGCGGCCGCGACGGGCGTGCTGCCGCTGAAGGCGTTCGTGGCGTTCGTGCTGGTCGGGTCGGGCGTCGCGCTCATCAACCAGGTGCGCACGCTGGTGGCGCATCTGTGGGAAAATGAGGGCGAGGTGATGACGGTGACCGCGCAGTATCTCGATTCGGTCAACGTACCGCCGCCGGCGCTGCTGCCGGCGCTGTGGGCGCCGATCGGGCTGCGCTACCACGCGCTGCATCATCTGCTGCCGGGCGTGCCCTACCACGCGCTGGGCGAGGCGCACCGCCGCCTGTCCGCAGTGCTGGAGCCGGGCTCGCCCTATTACAAGGCGAACTATACCGGGCTGCCGGGGCTGGTGAGCAAGCTGACGATCGCGACGCTGCGGCCGCGCTGATCGCCCGTCGTCGACGACAAAAAGGCCCGCGGATCATGCCGATCCGCGGGCCTTTTGCTGTCCTACGCCGTCCAGGGACGGTGGCGGTTACTTGCTGCGTTCGACCTGTTCGAAGTCCAGCTCGACCGGGGTGGCGCGGCCGAAGATGCTGACCGACACCTTGACCTTGCTCTTGTCGAAATCGAGTTCCTCGACCGTGCCGTTGAAGCTGGCGAAGGGGCCTTCCAGCACCTTGACCGCGTCGCCGATCTCGTAATCGACCTTGACCTTGGTCTTCGGCGCGGCGGCGGTTTCCTCCTTCGACTGGAGCATCCGCGCGGCTTCCGCCTCGGAAATCGCCTGCGGCTTGCCCGACGAACCCAGGAAACCGGTCACCTTCGGCGTGTTCTTGACGAGGTGATAGACGTCGTCGTTCATGTTCAGCTTGGCCAGGACGTAGCCGGGCATGAACTTGCGCTCGACCGACACCTTCTTGCCGCGGCGGGCCTCGGTCACGGTTTCGGTCGGAACCTCGATCTGCTCGACCAGCTGCTCCAGACCCATGCGGGCGGCCTCGGACATGATCGAGTCGCGGACCTTGCCCTCGAACCCGGAATAGGCGTGGATGATGTACCAGCGCGCCATCGTACTGAAATTCCCGTCCTTACTGCGCCAGGCTGAGCAGCAGCTTGACCACCGCGTTGAACATCGAATCAACGCCCAGGAAGAAGAGCGCCAGGATCGTCGTCATGATGACGACCATCACGCCCGTCATCACGGTTTCGCGACCGGTCGGCCACACGACCTTCGCGGTTTCGGCGCGAACCTGATTGATGAATTCCAGCGGTGAAGTCTTCGCCACGTGGTGGAGCCTTGCAATGGTGACCCGGCATAGGTCCGCCACCTTGTCCCCGGAAGGGAAAAGGTGATGAACCGTCCGCGCTGTCGGATGTGTCGGCGGACATAGGATCGTCGCGCGGAAAAGGCAAGCGCGCCCCGCGCGCGATCCGCCAGGTCCGCCGCAACGACAAAGGGCCGGGCGTCGCCGCCCGGCCCCGTCCCATCAGCACGCCTTCGCGCGCGTCGCGTCCGATCAGTTGCTGTCGGAATCGTCGTCGTTGACGACCGCGATGACGCCGATCGCGGCGACGCCCGCCAGGATGATCGCGCCGAAGATGCCCGCGCCACCCAACTCGCTCTTCTTCGCCGAAGGGGTCGCGGCGCGCGACTTGGCGACCGACAGGCTGGCAGCCGGGTTCGAAGCGGCAGGGGCTGCCGACGCCATGGTCGGGGCGGCGATCAGGCTGAGCGCGGTCACGCCGGCCAGGATGTTACGCATAAAAGTGGCTCCCTTAGAAACTAGCGCCCCCAACACGCGGCAACGCCATTCGGTAACATCGCCTATCCCAAAATGTTCCAGGATGGACGGAATTTTCATCGAGGCGCGAAGGGCCGCCCGGCCGGGGCGCCGCCGCCATGTCGCATCCGGGTCAGGATATAGTGGCAGGAGTGGAGGGACTCGAACCCACGGCCCTCGGTTTTGGAGACCGATGCTCTACCAACTGAGCTACACTCCTGTGTGGGCGGGCACATGGCCGCACGCCGGACGCGAGTCAAGCGCGGCGTCGCGCACGGCCGCGTGCGATCAGGCGACCGCGCTGGTCGTGGCCTGGCCGCTGCGCAGCGCCAGCGCACGTGCATCGGCCACCGCCAGCGGGCGACCGAAGTAGAAGCCCTGGATACAGGTGCAGCCCAGTTGCTGCACCATCTCCAGCTCGCGCGCTGTCTCCACGCCCTCGGCGGTGGTGGCCATGCCCAGGCTGTCGGCCATCGCCACGACGGCGCGGATGATCGCGACCGCCTCGGCGGTTCCGCTCGCCGCGTTGCGCACGAAGCTGCGGTCGATCTTGATCGAGGTGAAGCGCGTGCGGCCGAGATAGCCGAGCGAGGAATAGCCGGTGCCGAAATCGTCGAGACTGAGGCCGACGCCCAGTGCCTGGATCTTCTCCAGCACCTTGGTCGCGCCCAGGCCCTCGCGCAGGAACACGCTTTCGGTCACCTCCAGCTCCAGCCGCGACGGCATCAGGCCGCTGTCCGCCAGCGCCGTGGCGACGATGTTCAGGAACTGCGGCTGGTGCAGCTGTTCGGGCGACACGTTCACCGCGATGCGCATCGGCGCGGGCCAGCGCGCCGCCTCCATACAGGCGGTGCGGACCACCCATTCGCCGATCGCACCGATCAGGCGGGTTTCCTCAGCAATTCCGATGAAGCGATTGGGCGGGATCAGCCCCAGTTCGGGATGCTGCCAGCGCAGCAGCGCCTCGAACCCGCGCAGGTTGCCGGTGCGCGCGTCGACGACTGGCTGGTAGTTGAGGTGAAATTCGTCGCGTTCCAGCGCCTTGCGCAGCGCCAGTTCCAGGATGCGGCGCTCCTCCGCCTCGGCATGAAGCTGCGGTTCGTAGGCGTGGAACACCCCGCCGCCGCGATCCTTCGACCGGTAGAGCGCGAGATCGGCGGACCGGATCAGCGTTTCGGCAGCGCGGCCGTCGCGCGGGTGGGTGGCGACGCCCACCGAGGCGCCGATGAACAGCGTGTGCTGATCGACCTCGTAGGGACGCGACAGCGTGTCGATGATCGCATGGGCCAGCTGCTCGACGCGCTGCGGATCGCTGGCGTCGCGCACGACCACCGCAAATTCGTCACCGCCCAGCCGCCCGATGAACTCATTCTCGCTCATCAACCCGGTCAGCCGGCGCGAGACGCGCTCCAGCAGCCGATCGCCGACCGGATGGCCGAGCGTGTCGTTGACCGCCTTGAACCGGTCGAGGTCGATCATCATGAACGCGCAGCGGATGCCGCGCCGTTCTGCATCGACCAGCGCGTGGCCGAGCGATTCGTTGACGAACAGACGGTTGGGCAGGCCGGTCAGCGTATCGAACCGCGCCATGCGATGGACCTTTTCGGTCGACACCTGCTGTTCGGTGACGTCGGAGGCGATGCCGCGGAAGCCCGCGAAATGCCCGTCGGCGTCGTGGCGCGGGGTGGCCGCGATCGTCCACCAGCGTTGCTGCCCGCCGGCCAGCACCGGGACGGCGATGCCATGGAAGCTGTCGCGGTTCTTCAACCGGTCGGCCAGCTGGCGCAGCCCGGCGTGAAAGGCGCCGCTGTCCCAGGACGGACCGGCAAGCAGCTGAAGCAGCGGTACGCCCTCGATCTCCGCCGGATCGCGCGCGCAGGCTTCCGCAAAGCGCGCATTGACCCGGACGATGCGGCGCGCGGCATCGGTTTCCCACAGCCAGTCGGCATGATCGGGATCGAATTCGTGCAGCGCCAGACGGACGGTGGCGTCGCATTCCGCCAGCTGCTGTGCGCTCCGTTCGGCGGCGAACAGCGCCTGCGCGCGCGCGACCGCGATCGCGGCGGCCAGCAGCGGGATCGACAGCGCGGCCAGGCCCGCGACCGGCCCCGCCGCGGCCCACAGCGGCACCGCCGCGCCGGCGACCGCCGCCGCAACGAAGCCGAGCGTCAGCGCCGCCAGCCGCACCGCGGCGATGGCGAGCGCCAGCGCGCAGACGAACGTCCACAGCATGGGAACCGTCGTGCCC
>NZ_LSJO01000190.1:0-6564 GCF_001556735.1 Sphingomonas sp. CCH9-F2
GCGCCGGGCGATGCCGGTGCGGGCAACGGGGGCGGCGGCGCGGGCAATGGCGGTGCTGGCGGTCGCACCGCGCGCTACGTCCAGCCCTATATCGAGCTGGGGCAGGTGGTGACCGCCGACCTCACCACCGACGACGTGCTGACCTATACCCAGGTTGCCGCCGGGATCGACGCGGGGATCAGCAACGGACGTGCGCAGGGGCAGGTCAGCTATCGCTACGAACGGCGCATCGACTGGAACGGCGACGTCGGCGACCAGGATATCCACAGCGGGCTGGCGCTGGCGCAAGTGCGGCTGACGCCGTCGCTGTCGCTGGAGGGCGGGGCGATCGCCACGCGCGCGCGCAGCGACATCCGCGGTGCGGCGCCGGGCAACCTGCTGGGCAATGCCGCCAACGTGTCGCAGCTCTATTCCTTCTACGCCGGGCCGACGCTGTCGACGCAGGTCGGGCTGCTGGACGTCGGTGCGGCCTATCGCTTCGGCTATACCAAGGTGGAGGTGCCGGACGTCCCCGCGCTGCTGCCCGGTCAGGCGCCGTTCGATTATTTCGACAGCTCGCGCAATCACATGGCGACCGCGACCGTCGGCGTGCCGGTGGGGCGTGTCGCGCCGTTCGGCGTCACCGTCAGCGGTGGATGGGAGCGCGAGGACGCCGACCAGCTGGATCAGCGATATGACGGCTGGTTCGGGCGCGGCGACGTGGTGATGCCGCTGTCGCGCACCGTCGCGGTGCGCGCGGGCGTGGGGTATGAGAAGATCGAGGTCGGGCAGCGCGACGCGCTGGTCTCCGCGGGCGGGGTGCCGGTGCGCGATGCCGACGGGCGGTTCGTGACCGACCCGGCGTCGCCGGTGCGGATCGCGTACCAGACCGATGGGCTGATCTATGACGCCGGGGTGATCTGGCGCCCCAGCCCGCGGCTGGAGCTGCGCGCCAATGCCGGATATCGTTATGGCGGCGAGACCTATTTCGGGTCGCTCAGCTACGCCATGTCGCGCGACGTGGCGGTCAACGTGCTGCTGTACGACGGGATCGAGACGTTCGGGCGGCAGCTGCGCGACGGGCTGACGCAATTGCCGCGCGCGTTCGACACCAGCATCGACCCGTTTGGCCAGCAGTTCGGCGGGTGCGTGTTCGGCGCGCGGCCGGGGCAGGACGCGGGCGCCGGCGGCGGTGCGGGCGGGTGCCTGAACGACGTGTTCCAGTCGATCGCGACCGCCAGCTATCGCGCGCGCGGAATCGACGGCGTCATCAGCGCGTCGCGCGGGCGCACCAGCTTCGGGTTCGGCATGGGCTATGCCAACCGCCGCCTGTACGCGCCGCGCGGCGCGCCGGGCGTGACCGTGATCGGGCTGGAGGACGAAAGCGCCTATGCCCAGCTGTTCTGGTCGCGCGCGCTGTCGCGGGTGTCGAACCTGGATGCCAATGTCTTCGGTAACTGGTACTCCAGCGGACTGCCGGGCGCCGGCGACGTCTATGGCTGGGGCGCGAACACCACCTACTCGCGCCAGTTCGGGCGGCTCGGCACGCTGGCGTCGATCGGCGTATACGGCTTCGACCAGAGCGGGATCGACACGCAATGGTCCGCGCAGGCGCTGGTCGGCGCGCGGTACAATTTCTGACGGACGCGAGACAGCGCATGTATGACGCATTCTACGGCCTGGCCGACCGCCCGTTCCAGCTGACGCCCGATCCGCGTTTCTGGTGCGAGACGTCGACCCATCGCAAGGCGATGGCCTATCTGGGCTATGGCCTGGCACAGGGCGAGGGGTTCATCGTCATCACCGGCGATATCGGCGCGGGCAAGACCACGCTGGTCGGCCATCTGACCGCGCAGATCGACCCGGCGAACCTCAACGTCATCACGATCGTGTCGACCGCGGTGGAGCATGAGGACCTGTTGCGGATCGTCGCGCAGGGGCTGAACCTGGACCCGGCGGGCAAGACCAAGGCCGAGCTGCTGATGATCGTCGAGCGCGGGCTGCATGCGGTGGCGCGCACCGGGCGGCGCACGCTGCTGATCGTCGACGAGGCGCAGGCGCTGCCGCCGTCGGCGCTGGAGGAGCTGCGGATGCTCTCCAATTTCCAGGCGGGCGGGCGGGCGCTGGTGCAGATCTTCCTGCTAGGCCAGCCGGAGTTCCGCGAGCGGTTGAACGGATCGGACCGGCTGGAGCAGCTGCGCCAGCGGGTCATCGCGGTCCATCACCTCGACCCGATGGCGGCCGAGGAAGTGGAGGATTACGTCACCCACCGGCTGACCGTGGCGGGATGGACGGGGCGGCCGGCGTTTTCCGCCGATGCCTTCGCCGCGCTGCACCGCGCCACCGGCGGGGTGCCGCGGCGGCTGAACCAGTTGATGACGCGCGTGCTGCTGCACGGATCGCTGGCGCAGGCGGAGACGATCGACGCGGCGCTGATCGCAGGCGTCGTCGCGGACGAGGAGCGCGACCTGCCCGCGCCGCGCGCCGATGCGCCCGCCACGCCGCGTCCGGCCGCGACCGTCGCCAACGACGCCGCCGCGACGCCCCTCACGCGCGCCGACCCGCAGACCGAGGCGCGGATCGCGGCACTGGAGGCGCGGATCGCCGAGCAGGATGCCGCGCTACGCCGCGTGCTGACGCTGCTGGTCGACTGGGTGGAGGGCGACGCGGCGCGCGCGGAGGCGATGCGGGGGGCGGCGTGATGCGCCCCGATCCGGTCGTCGACGCCCCCATCCTGAATGCCATGTCGGTCGACGTGGAAGAATGGTTCCAGGTCGGCGCGTTCGAACGCACGATCGACAAGGCCGACTGGGCGACGCTGGAATCGCGCGTGGCGGACAACACCGCGCGCGTCATCGACCTGTTCGCTGCCGCGAACGTGCGCGCGACCTTCTTCACATTGGGCTGGGTGGCGGCGCGTAACCCCGCGCTGATGCAGCGGATCGCCGCGGCGGGGCATGAGGTCGCCAGCCACGGCTGGGATCACCGGCGCGTTTTCACGATGAGCGCGGAGGAATTCCGTGCCGACCTGCGCCGCGCGCGCGCCGCGCTGGAGGATGCCGGCGGGGTCGCGGTGACGGGTTATCGTGCGCCCAGCTTCTCGATCGACCGGCGCACGCCCTGGGCGCACGCGGTGCTGGCGGAGGAAGGCTATGCCTATTCCAGCAGTGTCGCACCGGTCGCGCACGACCATTACGGCTGGCGCGACAGCCCGCGCTATGCCTGGTCGCCGCTGGCGGATGCGGCGCTGGTCGAATTGCCGGTGACGGTGGCGGAGTTCGCCGGGCGGCGGATCGCGACGGGGGGCGGGTTCTTCCGGCTGCTGCCCGCCGCGCTGACCGATCATGCGCTGCGCCAGGTCCATGCCGCGGGCGCACCAGGTGTCTTCTATTTCCACCCGTGGGAGGTCGATCCCGGCCAGCCGCGCGTCGCGGGCGCGCCGCTGAAGTCACGGGTGCGGCATTACAGCCGGATCGGCGCAATGGCGGGCAAGCTCGACGGACTGCTGCGCCGGCACCGCTGGGGGCGGACCGACGCGGTGGTCGCGCGGCTGTCGCGATGACGATGCCGCTGACCACCGCGCCGGTCGGCGTACGCCGCGCCGACGCGCGCGAGGTGGCGGCGTTCGTCGCGGCGCACCGCGATGCCACGCCCTTTCACCTGCTGGAATGGAGCGCGGCGGTGGAGCGCGGCTGCGGGCAGCGCGCGCACTGGCTGGTCGCCGAGCGCGCCGACGGCGCGATGATCGGCGCGGTGCCGCTGACCGAGATGCGATCGCCGCTGTTCGGGCGCGCGCTGGTGTCGGCGGGCTTCGCGGTCGATGGCGGGATGCTGGGCGACGCGGCGGCGGTGGCACCGCTGGCGGCGGGCGCGGTGGCGCTGGCGCAGGAACGAGGCTGCCCCTCGGTCGAATGGCGTGGCGGGGCGGCACCGGCGGGCTGGGCGGTCGATGCGACGAGCTATCTGGGCTTTGCACGCGATCTGGCGGCGGACGACGATGCGGAATTGCTGGCCATCCCGCGCAAGCAGCGTGCCGAGGTACGCAAGGCGCTGGCGGGCGACCTGACCGTGCATGTCGCGCGCACGCGCGCGGCGGCGGACGAACATTATGGCATCTATGCCGAATCGGTGCGCAACCTGGGCACGCCGGTGTTTCCGCGCGCGCTGTTTCGTGCCGTGCTGGAGACGATGGACGCCGATGTGCTGACCGTCCGTCACGATGGCCGCGCGGTGGCGAGCGTGCTGAGCCTGTATCACCGCGGCACCGTCTATCCCTATTGGGGTGGCGGGACCGAGGCGGCGCGCGCCCTGCGCGCCAACGACCGGATGTATTTCGCGCTGATGGCGCATGCCCGCGCGCGCGGGTGCACCCGCTTCGACTTCGGGCGATCCAAGACCGGGACGGGCGCGGCGGCGTTCAAGAAGAACTGGGGGTTCGAGGGGCGGCCGCTGTCCTATTCGGTGTGGAGCGCGGGCGAACGGCGCGAGGTCAATCCGCTGAACCCCAGATATGCGTTGATGGTGAAGGCATGGCGGCGCCTGCCGCTGCCGGTCGCCAATGCGATCGGGCCGTGGATCAGCCGGGGGCTGGGGTGATCGCGGGCGCCAGCGGCGATGTGCTGTTCCTGGCGCATCGCGTGCCCTTTCCCCCCGATCGCGGCGACAAGATCAGAGGTTATCACATCCTGCGCCATCTGGCGGCGCGCGCGCGGGTGCATCTGGTCGCGTTCGCCGACGATCCGCGCGACCGGTCGCCCGCGGCGGCGTTCACAAACATGCTGGCCAGCCACACGATCGTGCCGCGCACCAAGAAGCAATGGCGCGCCGGGCTGGAGGCGATGGCGAGCGGCCGGCCGCTGTCGCTGACCGCGTTCGATGACGATGCGGTGCGGCGCGCGGTGACGGACGTGATGGCGCGGCAGCGGGTGGCCTGCGCCTATGCCTTTTCCGGGCAGATGGCGCCGTATCTGCCGGCGGGGGTGCGGCGCGTCATGGATTTCGTCGATGCCGATTCGGCGAAGTTCGTCGCCTATGCTGCCGACGCGCGCGGGCCGATGCGCTGGATGCTGGCGCGCGAGGCGCGGTTGCTGGCGGCGTTTGAGCGCAGCGTGGCGGCGGCGGTCGACGCCAGCCTGTTCGTCAGCGCGGAGGAAGCCGCGCTGGTGCCGGGCGGACAGCCGCTGGAAAACGGCATCGACGCGGGGTTCTTCGACCCCGCGGCGTCGTTCGCGCCGGTCGAGGCGCCGGGCGTGCCGCTGATCGTCTTCACCGGGCAGATGGATTATCGCCCCAATGTCGAGGCGGTGACGGCGTTCGTGCGCGACATGATGCCTCAGCTGCCTGCGGCGCATTTCGCGATTGTCGGGCGCGCGCCGACGCCCTCGGTACGCGCGCTGGCGGGGGAGCGGGTGACGGTGACCGGGGAGGTCGCGGACGTGCGCGGCTGGCTGGCGGCGGCGGATGTGGTGGTCGCGCCGCTGATGCTGGCGCGCGGTATCCAGAACAAGGTGCTGGAAGCGATGGCGATGGCACGCCCGGTCGTCGCCAGCGCGGCCGCTGCCGAGGGGATCGACCATGGCGGCGCGCTGCGCGTCGCGGGCGATGCGGCGGCGATGGCGCGGGAGATTGCGGCGCTGCTGGCGGACCGGGATGCGGCGGCGGCGCTGGGGCGCGCGGCGCGGGCGCGGGTGATCGCACGCTATGACTGGGCGGCGCGGCTGGCGCCGCTGGACGCGATCGTCGGACTGGCGGCGTGAGCGACACGACCGTGGCGGCCGTGGTGGAGCGCAATGTGTGGCCGCGTCACCTTATCGCGCTGGCGGCGACCGCGGCGGCGCTGCTGCTGCTGTTCCGCGCCGATGTGGCGGCGATGACGCGCATCTGGTGGACCAGCACGACGTTCGGCCACTGCCTGTTCATCGCGCCGGTGGTCGCGTGGCTGGTGTGGACGCGGCGCGCGGGGCTGGCGCGGATCGTGCCGACCGGCTGGGCGCCGGGGGTGGCGATCACCGCGGGCGCGGCGTTCCTGTGGCTGCTGGGCGATGCGGGCGAGGTGGCGCTGGTGCGACAGGTCGCGCTGGTCGCGATGCTGGCGGGCGTGACGATCGCGGTGCTGGGGCCGAACGTGGCGCGCGCGCTGGCGTTTCCGATCGCCTATGCGTTCTTCATGGTGCCGTTCGGCGACGAGCTGGAACCGGTGTTGCAGGACGTGACGGTCGCGATGGTGATGCCGCTGCTCCATGTGGCGGGCGTGCCCGCCAGCGTCGACGGGGTGCTGATCCACGCCGGCCCCTATTATTTCGAGGTGGCGGAGGCGTGTTCGGGCGCCAAGTTCGTGATCGCGATGCTGGCCTATGGCGCGCTGGTCGCCAACACCTGTTTCAGCAGCTGGCGGCGGCGCGCGATCTGGATGGCGGCGTGTGTGATCGTGCCGGTGCTGGCCAATGCGGTGCGCGCGTTCGGGACGATCGTGGCGGCGCAGCGCTGGGGCGTCGCGGCGGCGACCGGGGTGGACCATATCGTCTATGGCTGGGTGTTCTTCGGCGTGGTGATGGCCGCGTTGATGGCGGCGGCGTGGCGGTGGTT
>NZ_LSJO01000191.1:0-4494 GCF_001556735.1 Sphingomonas sp. CCH9-F2
GACCTGCCGGTACCGGCGGACAAGGGCTGGAAACATGCGCAAAGCGGCGTGATCCTGCGCGCGCAGCTGGCCGGGATGACGCGCATCGGACTGAGCGATGCGACAAACGGCGAGTTCGACGTTACCGCTCAGTTCGCTACCCCCGACAAGGCCACGTTCGCGACGATCTATTTGTTCCAGCCGGCGGTGCAGAGCGTGCCGATGTGGTTCGATCGCGCGCGCACGGCGCTGGAGGAACGCGACATCTTTCGCAATGCCGCGCCCGCGACGATCGATCCCGTCGCTTTCGCCGCTCCGGGCGCGACCACGGCCTCTTCGCTGCGGCAGGTATATGCCCTCGCCAGCGGTCGTCCGCGCAGCACCGCGTTGGCCGTCATCCCTGTCGGCCAGTGGCTGGTGGCGATTCGGCTGACGTCCGACACGCTGGTCGCGGAACAGCTCGACGCCACGCTGTCGACGCTGATCACGGCGATCGCCTGGCCCGCCGCCAGCGGCGCCGCGGTGCCTGCTGCGGTACCGATCGCGCCCTGCTCGACGCCGCTTGCCTATGGCAAGGCGAAGGTCGTCAAGACGCAGGGCGCGGATGCTCTCGTCTCCCTGTTGCTGACCGCCGGGCTCGCCACCGCCGAAGCCCGGAAGAAGCCGGACACGCCCGCAGACGCGCCGCCCGTCTGGTGCCGCGGCGACGTGGCCGGCGCCAGATACGCAGCCTATCGCTCCAGCGACGATGCCGCGTCCTACGTGATGGCGCTGGGGGATGCCGGCCGCGTTATTACGGTGGCACCATCGCTGATGGGACAGGTGGACAAGAAGGGTATCTATACAGTGACGTTGAAGGACGTTGACGGCAACACCGCCATCTTCGCCACGTTCAGTGCGCTACCGGCGCCGGACCAGGTGCTGAAGGCGGTAATGAACGGCAAGCCAGCGGGGCGCGCCAAGGCGGGCAACATCACGCTCGACTCTGGCGCCTTCTAGCAGTCGGGATCAACGAAAAGGGGCCGCGCCATCGCTGGCGCGGCCCCTTCGGCTCTCGATCCGACGAGGCGCCGATCAGGCGGCTTCGTCGAAATCCTCGTCGGTCATCACCGGACCCGAATCCTGGCCCTTGGCCGAGGTATCGCGGTCGACGAATTCGATGATCGCCATCGGCGAGGCGTCCGACGCGCGGATGCCGGCCTTGATGATGCGGGTGTAGCCGCCGTTGCGCGAGGCGTAGCGGGTCGCCAGCACGTCGAACAGCTTCACCAGCTGCGCGTCGTCGAGCAGGCGGGCATGCGCGAGACGGCGGTTCGACAGGCCACCCTTCTTGCCCAGCGTCACCAGCTTTTCGATATACGGACGCAGTTCCTTCGCCTTGGCGAGGGTGGTGGTGATCTGCTCATGCTTGATGAGCGCGGCCGACATGTTGCGGAACAGCGCGGCGCGATGAGCCGAGGTACGCTGCAGCTTACGACCGCCAACCTTGTGACGCATGGTTCAATCCTTCTCGTTCGTCAGGGGGCCGTATGAGGTACCCCGGGCCTGGTGGGGACGTGGGAGCCCACCGGATCACGTCGCCCCAGCGAAGGCTGGGGCCTCCCAATAAGTAGCAGAATCTCGTCGGCCAGGTGGCGACGCGGCGGCGCCGCGTCGTTGATCGGGGCAGCTTGCCGCCCCCACCGGCCGGGCTGTCGCCGTCTCGCGGATAGCGTGCGCTATCCGCGTGCGGCTCAGCCCATGATTTCCTGCTCGAGCTTCTTGGCGACTTCCTCGATGTTCTCGGGCGGCCAGCCGGGGATTTCCATGCCCAGCCGCAGCCCCATCGAGGACAGCACTTCCTTGATCTCGTTGAGCGACTTGCGGCCGAAGTTCGGCGTGCGCAGCATCTCGGCCTCGGTCTTGCCGACCAGATCGCCGATATAGATGATGTTGTCGTTCTTGAGGCAGTTGGCCGACCGCACCGACAGTTCCAGCTCGTCCACCTTCTTGAGGAGGTAGCGGTTGATCTGTGCGGTGTCGCCCGGCGTCTCGCCCGTCGCGGCCGGGGCGGCGACGCCGACCGGTGCGCTGCGGGTGACCGCCGAATCGTCGAAGTGCACGAACAGCGCCAGCTGGTCCTGAAGGATTCGGCCGGCATAGCCCACCGCGTCCTCCGGGGTGACGGTGCCGTCGGTTTCGATCGTCAGCGTCAGCTTGTCGTAGTCGAGGTCCTGACCGACGCGGGTCGGATCGACCTTGTACGACACCTGCCGCACCGGCGAGTAGAGCGCGTCGACGGGGATCAGCCCGATCGGCGCGTCGACCGGACGGTTGCCGACCGCCGCGACATAGCCCTTACCGACATCCGCGGTGAGTTCCATGTTGAGCGTCGCGCCCTCGTCGAGGTGGCAGATGACCAGCTCGGGGTTCATCACCTCGATGTCGCCCGACACCGCGATGTCGCCCGCCTTCACCTCGCCGGGGCCGGTGGCCGACAGCTGGAGGCGCTTCGGACCTTCGCCCTGCATCTTGAGCGCGATCTGCTTCACGTTCAGCACGATGTCGGTCACGTCCTCGCGGACGCCGGCCAGCGAGCTGAACTCGTGCAGCACGTTCTCGATCTTGATCGAGGTCACCGCCGCGCCCTGAAGCGAGGACAGCAGCACGCGGCGCAGCGCGTTGCCGAGCGTCAGGCCGAAGCCGCGCTCCAGCGGTTCGGCAACGAAGGTCGCCTTGCGCTTGCCGTCACCGCTCTTCTTTTCGAGCTGATTGGGCTTCTTCAGTTCTTGCCAGTTCTTTGCGTTGACAGACAAGCTCTCGTCCCCTGGGGTTGGGCCGACGGTTGCGGGCGTCGGCCGGGTAATGGACGCAGCCGCTCGTCAGCGGCCACGCGAAGAAGAACGATCAGACGCGGCGGCGCTTCGACGGACGCACGCCATTGTGCGGGATCGAGGTCACGTCACGGATCGACGTGATCTGGAAACCGACCGCCTGCAGCGCGCGCAGCGCCGATTCGCGGCCCGAGCCCGGACCCTTCACCTCGACCTCGAGCGTGCGGACGCCGTGCTCGGCGGCCTTCTTGCCCGCGTCCTCGGCAGCGACCTGCGCGGCATAGGGGGTCGACTTGCGGCTGCCCTTGAAGCCCATCATGCCGGCCGAAGACCAGCTGATGGCATTGCCCTGCGCATCGGTGATGGTGATCATGGTGTTGTTGAAGCTGGCGTTCACGTGTGCGACGCCCGCGGTGATGTTCTTGCGTTCGCGCCGACGAAGGCGCTGCGGTGCCTGTGCCATATGGTGTTCCTGACCTTAATTTCCAATACGGAGGCCGGGAGGCTGCCTGCCTCTGACCTGCCTCCGGCGGAGAAAAAGTGGAAAATCGTCCCCCGGACGATTTCTTACTTCTTCTTGCCCGCGATCGGCTTCGCCTTGCCCTTGCGGGTGCGCGCGTTGGTGTGCGTGCGCTGGCCGCGGACCGGCAGGCCCTTGCGGTGGCGCAGGCCGCGATAGCAGGCCAGGTCCATCAGACGCTTGATGTTCATCGCGGTCTGGCGACGCAGGTCGCCTTCCACGGTGTAGTCGGCGTCGATCGCCTCACGGATCTGCAGCACTTCCTGATCGCTCAGGTCCTGCACGCGGCGCTCCGCCGCGATGTCCAGCTTGGCGGTGATTTCCTTCGCCTTGGCCGGACCGATGCCGTGGATATAGGTCAGCGCGATCACCACGCGCTTGTTGGTCGGGATGTTGACACCCGCGATACGTGCCATGAATTTGTTCTCCTGTGCTCCACAGGATGCGGCATGGCTGCCACGCACCCCATCTCGTCGCATTGCGTTTCCGCGCCCTCGCCCGATTCGCCCCTGCGAAACGCAGGAAACGCGGCGCCCGCACAATTGCGTCGCCGGGAAACGAGAGGTTGGAAGTCGGGGCGGATAAGGGCGCGCGAACGCGCTGTCAAGCAACGGGTTCCACCCATGAGTCACGCCTGATCGATCAGGCGACCGGTTCCGCCCGATCGATCAGGCGCCGGGCGACACCCGATGCCGCAACCCCACCCATTTCCTGAGCGCGACGACGAACCACGCCAGTTCCACCAGTCCGAACGGCCACGCCCCCTGGAGGAACCCATAGGCCGATCCCATCAGACAGCCGATCGCGAACAGCAGCGTCCAGAACGGCGCGCGGTCCTCCATCATATAGCACAGCAGCATGAAGCTGACGGCGAACAGCCCGAAGGCGGTCACGGCGTCCATCACGATTCTCCCGGTAACGCTGCCGCCATAAACGAAAAGCCGGCGGAGGGGATGCCCTCCGCCGGCTCTCTCCCACCGGCCCGGCACCACCGGGAGTGCAGGTGACGGGCGGGGTGACGCAATCGCCTTGCGTATGCACCTTCTAACCGCGCGGGACGCACCGCGGCGTGGCGCGAACATGAACTTTCGGTCATGTTGGCCGCCGGGCCAGCCCCGCGTCGAGCCAGGAAGATATCAAGCGACCATGACCTACCCCGCCCCCCGCCGCGATGCTGGCCGA
>NZ_LSJO01000192.1:0-956 GCF_001556735.1 Sphingomonas sp. CCH9-F2
AGAGCCCGATCCGAAATTAAGTTGAGTGGTATCAGCGGGTTAGCTTGACGCTTGCCGCAGTCGTTGATTCAGGGGTTTTGCAACAAACTTCCGGAGATCAACGATGTGGACCGATACCACTCGGGCGCAATATGCCCGCGCGGGACTGACTTTGCCAAGCGATTTGACCGATGCCGAATGGTCGGTGCTCGAACCTTTCTTGCCGCCACCCTCCCACGTAGGCCGTCCGCGCAAATGGCCGCTGCGACGGATCGTCGAGGCGATCCTGTATCTGCTGCGTGGGGGGCTGCCGTGGCGAATGCTGCCGCCCTGCTTTCCGCCGGTCTCGACGGTTCGGCGCTGGTTTTACCTGTGGCGCGATAACAAACTGTGGCTCTCGCTCAATCATACCCTGCTGTTGATGGCGCGTGAAGCGACAGGCCGCGAGGCTTCGCCCAGTGCTGGCGTGATCGATAGTCAGAGCGTGAAAACAACGGAAAGTGGCGGCCCTCGCGGCTTTGACGCGGGCAAAAAAATCAAGGGGCGCAAGCGCCACATCCTCACCGACACCGAGGGCCATTTGGTTCATGCGGTGATCCATACCGCCGACATTCAGGACCGCGACGGCGCGCCGCTGGTCCTGCGTGAAATCATCCACCGCTTTCCATGGCTGCGCCATGTCTTTGCCGATGGCGGCTATGCTGGCGACAAGCTCAGGGAAGCCCTCCGGCGTACCGGCAAATGGACTGTCGAGATCGTCAAGCGATCCGATGTTGCAAAAGGCTTCGTGGTTCTTCCGCGCCGCTGGGTCGTCGAGCGAACACTGGCTTGGCTGAACCGCAACCGTCGGCTCGCCAAGGACTTTGAACAGACCATCGCATCGGCAACTGCGTGGCTGTTCATAGCTTCCATCCAGCTATTCGCGCGTCGCATCGCAAGACTATGAAATTTCATCGGATAATTATGAATCAGGCTCT
>NZ_LSJO01000193.1:0-3190 GCF_001556735.1 Sphingomonas sp. CCH9-F2
CCGCGGCCGGCGGCACCGACCGCGCGGCGCTGGTCCAGCGTATCTTCGGCGCCCAGGCGGTGGCCGATGCGCTGACGCACGTGGCGCCGCAGGTGGCGGCATGATCCGCGCGCTGGTGATCGCGCTGGGGCGCCGCGTGAAGGGCGACGTCTTCACCATCGACCCGGCGCTGCCGCTGACCGCGATCGTCGCGTTCAGCGCCGCACGCGCCGCCGCCGCGCTGCGCGGGTTGCTGGTGCGCCCGTTCCTGCGTGGCGGATCGGGCATCCCCGCCTTCGTCGGCCGGCACGTTCGGCTGAAGACGCGCGGCATGATCCGGCTGGGCAAGGGCGCGACGCTGGGCGACGGGGTACTGATCCAGGGGCTGTCGCGCGGCGGGGTGACGATCGGCGCGGGGACCAGCATCGGCGCGCATTCGATCATCATGCCGACCAGCGTGATGCGCAACCTGGGCGAGGGGTGCACGATCGGCCCGAACAGCGGCATCGGCCAATATTCGTTCATCGGCTGCGGCGGCGGGGTGACGATCGGCCGCGACGTCATCATGGGCCAGTATGTCAGCTTCCACACCGAAAACCACCTGCACGACGATCTGGACCGCCCGATCATCGCGCAGGGCGTGCGCCGTGCGCCGGTGGTGGTGGAGGACGATTGCTGGGTCGGTGTGAAGGCGACGTTCCTGTCGGGCGCGCATGTCGGGCGCGGCTGTATCGTCGCGGCGGGCGCGGTGGTGCGCGGCACGATCCCGCCCTATTCGATCATCGGCGGCGTGCCCGCGCGGATCATCGGCACGCGTGCGCCGGGCGATGCGGTGCCCGCCGACCTGCTGGCGGGCGGCGGGGACGGCGCGGTCAGCGCGGCGTGATCGTTGTGCGCAGCGTCAGCGCGCTGGTGTTCGCCGCCTCGAAATAGATGGCGGTGCGCTGGCCGTAGCGGCCGGCGCGGTCGGGTGCCTGCGACACGAACACGCGGCCGGGCCGGTCAGCGGCCAGCGTCAGCGTGAACGACGCCCCGCCGCCGCACGCCAGCGTTGCCGACCAGCGCGCGGTAGCGCCCGATACCTGCGTCTGCCGCCACCATCCAAACCCGTCGCCGGCGGGCGCCGCGCCGGGGGAGAGAGCGCCCCCGGGTGTCACCGGACAATCGGCGTTGAACACAGCGCCCAGGCGGTGCGACGTCCCCGCGGTTGCGGTGATCTTCGTCTCGTCGACCGCGCCATCGCCGCCAACCGACAAGCTGCGCGTCACCGAGGCGCCGGGATAGCCGTCATGCCGTGCGGCGATCCGTCCGTCGGCGAACGAGATCAACTGCCCCGGCTTGAACGCCGCCTGTCCGTGGCCGTCGACGATCGGCGCGTCGTGCGCGACCGAGCGGCGCAGGTAATCGAGGAACAGCGCCGAGCCATAGGCCGCGCTGCCCTGGTCGCTGGTCACCGGCACGCCGCGATAGCGCAGTTCATAGGCGAGCGCGTCGCCCTGCGCATGGCTGGTGCTGCGCTGGCCGTAGAGGAAGAACGCCTCCCAATCGCCTTCGCGCAGCATCGCGGCCTGCGAATAGGGCCAATCGTGCGAGGCGGTCTGCGCCGGGGGTGGGGCCATCGGCATGTCGGGATCGAGCAGCGTCGCCCAGGACAGCGGCAGCGCCCCGGCGCGGATCGGCATGGTCCGCTGCGTCCTTTCGATCAGCGCTGGCGGGAACGCCTGCGTCCCGTAGGTCGTGTCGCCATAGGCGGGCAGCGTGCCGTCGGCGAAGCGCATCAGCGCGCGCGAGATCAGCATCCGCTGCGTCGTTTCCATCGCCGCGCGCAGCGGCGCGTCGCGGCCGTTGAGCGAGGCGAAGGTGAACAGGCTGGCCAGCGCCTGGATCGTATAGGCGGCATAGCCGGCGCTCGGTTCGAACCACAGCCCGTCGGGGGTCACGCCGCGCTCCAGCATCGCGCGGATGCCGTTGGGGCCGTCGATCGCGGCAGCATAATCGGCGTCGCGCCCCAGGTGCGCGGCCAGCACCGCCGACGCGCTCGCCTGCCACACCGCGATGTTGTTGCGGCCCTTGTTCGACGTCACGATATCGCCCAGCATCGGGGCGAACAGCCCCGTATTCCACTGCGCGACCCGCCCCGGATCGACCGTGGGGGCAATCAGCCGCGCGGCATCCGCAAGGCTGATGGAGGCGGTCGCCTCGTCCAGGCTCTGCCCCATCATCCGCGACTGGCCGGAAAAGGTCTGAAGCGGCCAGCGGGCATAGCTGGCGGCATAGAGATCGAGCTGCTGCGCGGCCCAGTCGCGATAGCGCGCCTGCCCGGTAAGCCGGAACAGCCGCGCGGCATCCAGCACCGTCTGGATATTGGCGGTGCGGCGATAGAAGACCCAGGCGCCATGCGCCTTGCTGCCCGCCGGCGGCTCCGGGGTGGTCCATTGCCACGCCACCGGCAGCCCGCTGCGCGTGTCGACCATGTCGTGCGCCCAGCCCGCGACCCAGTCCGGGCGGTCGCCATAGCCCGCGATCCAGCTGTCGGTGCGGGCGCGCACGCCGCGCAGCCATTGCTGCGCGGCCGGATCGGTCGCGATGCGCTGGCGTGCGGCCGCCCAATCCTCCACCGCGCGGCGTAGCGGCTGGCCGAACAGATAGGGCGCGGCATCCGCCGCCGCCCGCGCGGCCATGTCGGTCGCCTGCGCCTCCGCCTGTGCCGGTTCGTCCTCGACGCCCGTCACCAGGGCGATCGCGATCAGCAGCAGCGTCGGTTTCATGGTGGTCAACCTCTCAGCGCGGGAATCCAGTCGCTCAACACCGCGCGCAGCCGTTCGCTCATCGTCTCGGACGAAAAATGGCCGGCAAACCGCTGTGCCGCGCCCGTCGCATGGGCGGACAGCGACGCCGGATCGGCGATCACCCCGGCCAGGATCGCGGCCAGCGCGTCGGCATCGTTGGGCGGGAACAGCCAGCCGGAAGCATCATCGACGATCTCGACCAGCCCGCCGTGCGCCGCCGCGATCACCGGGCGGCCGTGCGCCATCGCCTCGATCGCGACGCGCCCGAACGGTTCGGGCAGGCGCGAGGGGACGACGCACAGGTCGGCCCAGCGATACACTTCCTCCGGATCGTCGCGGAACGGCTCCAGCGAGACGACGTCGCTAAGCGTCGCGGCGGCGATCTGCGCCTCCAGCGCCTCGATCGGTTCGCGCACGTCGTT
>NZ_LSJO01000194.1:0-6925 GCF_001556735.1 Sphingomonas sp. CCH9-F2
CCGCCGCGCCGCGCCTGCGCCGACAGGCGCCGCAGCAGTTCCCGACCGGCGACGTCGCGCCCCTTCCGGCGCACCGGCGGCGCGGCCGGCGGTGGGGGCATGTCGGGACGCCGCGCCAGCAATTGCATCGCGGTGGCGATCTCGATCGCGCCGCCCGGCCGCTCGCCTTCCGCCAGCACCTGGCGCAGCACCGCCGCCTCCAGCCGTTCCCATGCCGCCGCGGCCGCGTCACGCCATTCGCGCGCGAAGCGCGGTTCCCGCCGCCGCTTGGCATAAGCGGCGGTCACCGACATGCCCGCCGCCGCCGCCGATGCCGCGACGTCGCCGGTCATGCTCAGGTGATCGAGGAAGGCGTGTCGCGCCGTCTTGCTCCACCGCATCGCGTCCGCGCCGGCGGTCTGCGTGCGCGCCCCGGCTCCCGTCGCTCCGCCCCGACCAGCATCGTCACGTCCCGCATCGGCACGTCCCGCATCGTCACGCCCCGTACCGCCCGTTCGTTCGGCCATCCGGCGATCCTCCCCTGCGTCGATCCCGATATCGTCGGCCGCACCCGCTGCCCGCCCGGTGGTGCGTCATCCGCACCGCCCGGAGCCGCCCCGCGCGGCGCGCCTAACGACGACGGGCCGGCGCGGCGGGGCCGCAGCCCCGAGCCGCCCGGCCCGATTCGCATCATCTCGATGTTCACGTTTTGTACGCAAACAGCGCGGCGCTGTCAAGCCGCAAATATCGCCGTCGTCAGGTGGGGGATAATGGAGCGGGTAGCGGGAATCGAACCCGCGTATTCAGCTTGGAAGGCTGCTGCACTACCATTGTGCTATACCCGCTCGCCGGGGCACGGCCAGTAATCCAACCCGCCCGCCCGCGCAAGCGCGCTGCGCCCGCCGCCACGCCGACAATCTTACGCGCCGCGTAAATTCGCTAGACCTTTGTCGATAGCGCGCTAAACCGGCCGCGATACCGGATGTTCAAATCCGGACCCATCGACCCGTCATGTTTGGGAGAGGCACCGTCACCATGCGTCTGACCATTGTTCTGCTGTCCACCGCCGCCGCGCCCGCGCTGCTGTTCGCCGCCACCGCCTCGGCGCAGACCTCTACCGATCAGGCCGCCGCCGATCAGGCCAGCCCCGTCACCGCCAACGCCGCCGTCGCCGGACAGGCCGACACCACCGCCGCGCAGGCCGACGCGAACGACGTCGGCGCCGGCGACATCGTCGTCACCGCCACGCGCCGTTCCGAACGCCTGTCGGAAGTGCCGATCTCGATCAACGCGGTCAGCCAGGCCGCGCTGCAGAATTCCGGCGCCACCGACATCCGCCAGATGGCGCAGCTGGCCCCCTCGCTCAACGTTTCCTCGACCGGGTCGGAAGCGAACGCCTCGGCGCGTGTGCGCGGCATCGGCACGGTCGGCGACAACCCCGGCCTGGAAAGCTCGGTCGCGGTGTTCATCGACGGCGTCTATCGCAGCCGCACCGGCTCGGGCCTCAACGATCTGGGCGAGGTCGACCGGATCGAGGTGCTGCGCGGGCCGCAGGGCACCCTGTCGGGGCGCAATTCCTCGGCGGGCGCGATCAACATCTACACCAAGGCGCCGTCGTTCGACTTCGGCGGCTATGCCGAGGGCAGCTACGGCAATTTCGACGCCTGGCGTGCCGCCGGCGCGCTGACCGGGCCGATCATCAAGGACCTGCTCGCCTTCCGCATCGACGGCGTCTACGCCAAGCGCGACGGCTTCATGCGCGATGTCGTCAACAACACCGACTATAACGACCGCAATCGCTGGTTCGTGCGCGGGCAGTTGCTGCTCGAACCGTCGTCGGACTTCTCGCTGCGGCTGATCGGCGACTATACCTTCCGCGACGAAAAGTGCTGCGGCGCGGTGTATGTCGACACGCGCGAGAAGATCGATCCGACCCCCGGCGTTGCCGGCGACTATGCGATCAACCCCGCCGGCAACCGCATCGTCGACGTCATCAATTCGATCGCCGCGCTGCGCGGCTATCCGGCCGGCAGCGCCTTTCCCAGCGGCAACGACCCGTACAGCCGCCGCATCGCCTTCTCGCCGGGCAAGGCCTATTCGAACGTGACGAAGGACTATGGCGGCTCGGCGCAGGTCGACTGGAACCTGGGCGGCGCCTCGCTCACCTCGATCACCGCCTATCGCGAATATAAGTCGGCGGGCGCCAGCGACATCGACTATAACGTCCTCGACATCGGCGATCGCCCGGCGGACGGCAACAACTACCGCCAGTTCCACACCTTCACGCAGGAAGTCCGCCTCAACGGCGAGGCGTTCGGCGATCGCCTGAACTGGCTGGTCGGCGGCTTCTTCGCGAACGAGGATTTGGAGGTCGTCGACAATCTGAAGTTCGGCAGCGATTACGGCGCGTTCGCCGCGTGCCGCATCGTCGCGACGATCAACCCGGCGGCGGCGCTGCGCAACCCGGCCAATGCCGGCTGCCTCAGCGCGGCGGGCCGTGCGACGCTGTCGGGGCAGGTACCGGGCACCACGCCCGCGTTCGGCGCCGCGACGCCGCTGATCCTGGCCAGCATCGACCGGCTGGGCACGCTCAACAACCTGGGCACCACCCGCGACGTCTATCGCCAGAACAGCAAGAGCTTCGCGCTGTTCACCCACAATATCATCAAGCTGACCGACAATCTGTCGTTCACCGCCGGCCTGCGCTGGACGCAGGAGCGCAAGCGCTTCGACGCGACGTTCGGCAACAACAACACCGTCTGTCCGCAGATTCAGGGGCTGCTGGGCGCCGGCCCGGCGGGCAATCTGTTCAACAATGCGCAGCTCGCCGCGCTGACCCGCGGGATCGCGACGCTGGCGTGCACCGGCAATTCGTCGGCGGCGCTGAACGGCCGCACGCTGGCGGACAATTTCAAGGAAGACCAGCTGACCGGCACCGCGGTGCTGTCGTGGAAGCCGGTCGACCGCGTGATGACCTACGCCAGCTATTCGCGCGGGTACAAGGCGGGCGGGTACAACCTCGACCGGTCGGACCTGGGCGATGCGTACAATCCCGCGACGATCGGCAATGCCACCGGCGGGCGGCTGCGGTTCGACCCGGAAACCGTCAACGCCTATGAAATCGGCCTGAAATATTCCAGCCGCCAGTTCACGTTCAACATCGCGGGCTTCCGGTCGGAGTTCAAGAATTTCCAGCTGAACACCTTCAACGGCACCAATTACGTGGTCGAGAACATCGGCTCGTGCTCGAACGACCTCAACGGCGCCGATCGCGACAACAGCGCGGCGACCGGCGCCTGCTCCGGCAACGTCAAATACGGCGTCCTCAGCCAGGGTGTCGAGGTGGAGGCCGGCTTCTACCCCGCACGCAATCTGGCGGTGAACCTGGGCTACACCTTCGCCGACACCAAGTATCGCCGCAACCTGGTCGGCTCGGATGCGGGCGCGCCGCTCGATCCGGCGCTGTTCCTGCTGTCGGGGTCGCAGATGTCGAACGCGCCGCGCAACGTCATCACCTCCTCGGTCGCCTGGACGCCGGACATCGGCAGCGACGGCATGTCGGCGCTGTTCTACGTCGATCAGCGCACGGCGTCGGACTATAACACCGGCTCCGACCTGTTCGTGGAAAAGATGCAGGACGGCTTCACCGTGGTGAACGCGCGCGTCGGCCTGCGCGGGCGTGACGAACGCTGGGCGGTCGAACTGTGGGCGCAGAACCTGCTCGACACCAACTATACGCAGGTCGCGTTCAACTCGCCCTTCCAGGGGGCGGGCAGCCAGCAGCAGGTGCAGGCGTTCGGCGGCACCGGCAACCAGTTGTTCTCGGCCTTCCTCGCCGAACCGCGCACCTATGGCGTGACGCTGCGCACGCGCTTCTGATACACACCATTGCAGACGGGGCGGGCCGGCTGGCGCATCGTGCGCCGGCCGGCCCGTTCGTTTCGTCGGCTTCCGCGCGCATCCTACCCGTTTCGGCTGGAAAGCGGCGGGCTGGTGGTTGACCCGTTAACCGTTTTCACGCCTTCCTCCAGTCAAGCGACCGTCCGAGTCGGTCGCGTCTGGCCCGTGGGGGGCGCAACGGCGATGAACGGCGAAGCGGTAATCCGGTTGGTGTCCGAACAGATGGAGCGGATCCTGTGGACCGCGCGCAGCGCGGGCGGCACGCTCATCATCTCGCGCGGTCACGATCCCGACACGATCCGCCAACTGCTCGATCAGGGGCTGATCCGCGAACGCCTCGGCCACCTCGTCCTGACGCCCAAGGGCACCCAGCAGCGCCGCGCCTGCGCACCCTTCTGACCACGTTCTAAAGTCGCTCCGGACCTGTTACGGGGCCACCTATACGCGCCATCGGCCGGCTGCACGCACGCGGCGCGACGGATGCCCGCCCCCGTACCCCGTGCCGCCGCCCTCGGCGCACCCCTTTGCCTCCATCGCGCAGCGTGATGGGAAGCGCGCCGGGGGCAATCCTCCCGGCCATCGCCACACAAGTCCCCTGCATCCGCGACGGCATGATCCGCCACGCCCCGCCAGCGACGCGCATAAAAAAACCACCGCGTGTTTTCACACGCGGTGGCCAAGGTTCAGGGAGGAGACACGCCAGAGGCGTGCCATACGGTTCCGCGAAAGGGGGGACACGGAAACCGTACGTCAACAACATAGGAGGGTGGCAAAGGGTTTCAAGCCTTCACCCCGTCGCCACGACAAATTGTTCGAATCCGGCGACGGATGGCTGATCGGCGGGTCAACGCCGGCCTGGCAGCATCCGCGTCATCACGCCGTCGCGCAGCAGCACCGCATGGCGCAGCGCCGCCGCGATATGCGCCGCGACCAGTACCGCCATCATCCAGCCCAGCACTTCGTGCCCCTCACCGCCCAATGCGGCGGCGCCGCCCGATACCGGCAGGTACGGCAGGTCGAACAGCCCGAACCACGTCAGCGCGCGGCGCCCCTCCGGGCCGGACACCATCATCCAGCCGGTCAGCGGCACCGCGATCATCAGCAGGTACAGCGCCCAGTGCGTCGCATGCGCCGCCGCGCGTTCCCAGGCCGGAGTCGCCGCGGGCAGCGGCGGCGGGCGATGCGCCAGGCGCCAGGCCACCCGCGCCGCCGTCAGCAACAATATGGTGACGCCGATCGCCTTGTGCGCCGGCATCCAGGCGCGCAGCGCCGGGATCGATTCATGCCCGATCCCGACGATCAGGTTGCCGATCACCAGCACCGCGATAGCCCAGTGAAAGGCGATGGCGACACGCGAATAGGTCGCACCCGCGATCGGTCGTCCCGCGCTCCCGCGCATCGCCATCACCCCGGCGCCTTCCGCGTCAGGCCACCAGCTGCGGCTGCGGCATCTTGCCCAGCTTCACCTGCCGCGCGAAGATGTCGCGCATCAGTGACAGCGAAAACAGGTGCGCATACAGCAGCGGCAGCATCCCCGACTGCGACATCTTGCGCAGCTGGTCGCCGCGCAGGTCGGCCAGCTTCTGCTCGTCGACCATCTGGAACCCGCGATAGACGAACGGCTGGTCGATGCCGTCCTGCTGGATCGTGACTTCGCCTTCCATCAACAGGCCGGCGTCGCGGATCTCCGTCATGAACTGCCCGGTGCGCGCCGCGGCCTGTTCGAAATTCTCGTTGAACTGAAGGATGTTGCGCGTCAGCTCGGTCGGCTGGCCGTCCGCGAACAGCGGCTCGCCGTCATCGAACGCGCCGATCGTGTCGGTGGTCGGATCGAAGCACAGCGACAGCTCGTCGGCGTCCGGGCGCAGCCGCGCCAGCATGTACGGATAGCGGCGGACATACGCCGGGACGTACAGATTGTCCTCGGTCAGCGCGCCGGCCTCGTCGACGAACACGTTGACGCCCTCGTTCAGGCCCATCAGCGCGATCGGGATCGAATCGTCGCCCGACGAAAAGACGATCGGCATGAACCGCTGCACCAGCGGGAATTCCTCCACGGTCAGCGGGATGGCGTGCTGGCCGGTCAGGAACGGCGCCACGTTCGACGAGCGGATCTTGTAGTTGGCGTGGAGTTCGCTCGAAAGCGGCTCGAGGCCGTTGTAGAAAAGCGGAAGCTGCGGCGCGCTGGCCATGGGATTCTCCGTAGCGGACGGGATAAGGTTCGTATCGTATCGATCGGGCGCGCCGCGTCCTGCCGCCACCCGGACGGGGGACGGGCCTATTGCGGGTTGCGCGGCGGCGCAAGCGTCACAAGCTTGCCGGGGTTCATCAATTCCCCCGGATCGAACGCCGCGCGAATCGCGCGCAGCGCCGCCAGCCGCGCCGGCGGGGTCAGCCGCTCCAGCTCGTCGCGCTTCATCTGGCCGATACCGTGCTCGGCGGAAATCGTCCCCCCCGCCGCGACGACCAGATCGTGGACGAAGGCGGAGACGACCGGCACCTGCCGCGCATACCAGTCGGCAGGGTCGGTGCCGGGGGCGGCGCGGACGTGAAAATGGACGTTGCCGTCGCCCAGATGGCCGAAGCCGCTGGCGTGCGTGCCGGGGAAGCGCGCCTCGCACGCCGCCGCCGCCTCGATCATGAAGCGCGGCATCGCCTCCACCGGCACCGCGATGTCGTGCTGCGCCGCCGGCCCGGTGGCGCGTTCGGCATCGGAGATCGATTCGCGGATCCGCCAGAACGCTTCGGCCTGCGTCTCGCTCGCCGCGATCGTGGCGTCGGCGGCCAGCCCGTCCCCGATCGCCGCGCCCAGCACGCGCTCCACCACCGCCGCGGCGCCATCGGGCGCGTCGTCGGCGGTCACCTCGATCAGCACGTGCCACGGGTGCGCGCCCGCGATCGGCGCGCGCGCATCGGGCAGATAGGCGAGCACGGCGGCCAGCGATTCGGCCGGCAGCAGCTCGAAACTCTCCAGCGCCGGGGTCGCGCGCTGGAACCGGCGCAGCAGCGTCATCGCCGCATCGGGGGATGCCACGCCTGCCCAGGC